>JAJEEZ010000220.1:0-8223 GCA_022820705.1 Candidatus Latescibacterota bacterium
AAATTGAACCCAATGGAAGTCTCGTGTCTTCTGAAGTTCACTTTCACTTCGCAGCGGTTACGACCCTGCTGTCGGCGCACGAGACGCCCCAGACGGCTCTCCTCCGGGCGAAACACGTTAACGATCTTTTCGGCCACTCGCGTTTGTAGCAAGGTCTTGGTAGGTTGCCGGTCATCCCCATGCCTCCTGCGTTCCTCGGCACTTACCGCCATAACGGCATAAGGCAGCTTGAGCAAGTGCGTCTTACCCGTCCCGTTCTCGCCGACGATGACGTTGAGCCCCTCGGCGAAACACAATCGAGCTTTCGAGAAGGCCGTAAAATTCCTGACTTCAAGCGACTTGATCACGGAATTTATCCTGAGAATTGAGCATGTTAGACGTATAGATAAAAAAGACACCTTTTGGGGACCTCTGTCAACGCACTGAACACACTCAAGGGGCAGGGTACGCTCCCTGAGATGGATTTTGCAAATTATTGCAAGCCAGCGTACAGCGTGACAAAGGTCTCGGTCGTCGTTTCGGCCTTGGCCTCGGCAAACGCCTTGCGCTCTACCACAAAGCCGGCCAACGCCTGGATCCGGTAGCCCAAATAGGCCGACTCAGTCGCCAATTGCAAGGCCCAACTCAAAGAGTCGAAATCCTCCGCATCGCGGTCGAAGTCGTTGAACAGCGCGTACTCGACGCCAGCCTGGAGCCGCGTAGCCTGCAATAGCCGCGTCTCCAAAAGCAGCGAAAACAGCTCCATCAGCGTCGTGCGCTCCTCTTGGTCAAACAGCGACCGGCTCTGCTGAAGCCACTCGCTCTTCCAGCGCGGCGATAGGGTCAGCCCGCGCCAAGTGCGGCGATAGCTGGCCTTGTTGATTAGGCCGAAGAAGAAGTCCGACTCATCGCGCTGCCGCTGCGCAAAGAACACCCCGTTCAGCTTGCTCATCACCAACAGCGCGTCGCTCGCCAAGCTGTGGCCGACGAATAGCTGGTGGACCCAAGCATCGCGCGCCAACAGCGGATCGGCGATATGCACGAGCTTGCCGCCGCGCAGCGTGTTGTCTGGCTGCCACTGCAAAATTGGATCGGGAATGTCGTCTTGCACCAACTGGCTCATCTCAAACAGCCGCACCCGACCCACCCGCGGCCACACCCGCTCGTACCCTAGCTGTAAATACGTGCTGTGATTTTTGCGGTCCGCGGAAATCTGCTCCTCGCGCAAGGCCCCCACCTTGAGCTGCCAGTGTCGGCTCAGATCGATGCCCCCATAGACGTTGAAGCCTTGTTGATCGCGGCGGTAAGGGTAGTCCGGCTCAGTGTCGTTTTCGTATAAATCGACCCAGAAGTTGTGATTCATGTCCACGCCGAAGAGGAACTCCGGCCGATCGACCAAGAAGCGGAGGAACGGCTCCTCGTAATCCGGAACGGAGTTGGCCTTGACGCGGTTGTCGTTTTGGTTGAAGTCGGGCACCAAGTCGTTGTTGAGGTCCCAGCCAGGGAAGACCAACCGGTCATCGACCAAAAAATCCGCGCGGAACCCATCGGGGAAGCGATCTTGATCGTCGTTGTCTTCCACCAAGTCAAAGCGGTTGCCCTGCCGGGCGTAATCGAGGCCCGAGCTCGTGGTGACAAAGGATTGGGTGTTGTAGCGCGGGTCAATCGAATACACTTCCCCGAACAGCGACAGCCACCTCAAGTTCTTACTCAGATTCACCATCCACGCCGGTGCGCTGGGCCGGTCGCTAATTCCCGCCGAGGAAGTGTGCGTCTCTTCGGCGACATTGGGATACTTGCGGAAGTTCCAGTTCAGGTCGTATTCGCCATATAGATCGAAGCCGAGCACGTCTTCCACCTTGAGCGTGGCCCCAGCGATTGTCGTAGCCGTCGGTAGCCCGTAGTCAAAGCGGACCGTGCGCAGATTGGATATGTCCTGCACATTGCCCTCGGCCTGCGCCACCAGCAAGAAGACTGGGTCATCCACATCCGCGCCGAATACGTCACCCAAGCTGATGGAGCGCTCGCCCGTCCAAGTGAACGAGCTCGATGGCCGACCGACCGTTACAAAGCCGCCGCCCTCGCCCAACTGCTGGTCCGAACTCATCCAGATCTGGTAATCGTTGGCCAGCACGAGGCGAAATTCCACCGCCACAATCTCGGACTTATCGGCCGAGGCGCGATTGACAAACGACGCGCTGTCAAAATCGTAGAGCAAGCTAATCTGCCCGTCGCCATCCGCAGTGAGAAATCCCTGCCGCTCTAAGCCGCCGCTGATCTCCGGGCCAAAGCGAATGTCGCGGCCCGACTCCACTGTGCCGTCTCGGTAGGTGATAATCACGTCCGAGGCGTCTGGGAAGAACGCGGCACCGCCAGTGCCATCTTCCGGCGAGTCGTCGCGCAAAGCAATCGCAATCTGCGAAATAGTTGCGTTCTGCTGCTTGTTCAGCCCGCCTTTGTACAGAGTCTCTATTAGTTGGTCCGACTCGCTGTTGGTCTGGTGGGCGTTGACCGCGTGCAGGCCCAACTCCACAAAATCCCCTAACTGAGCCGTGAACCGCCCTCCTACAAGAGAAGTCGCGTCCGTAAAACGGCTCTCCTCCACCTGCAAGCCGCGCGGGCCGGTGATCAGCGAGTGGAGAAAGGTCAACTGGTATTTATCGGTGGCGAGGTCGATCTGCATGCCGTTCAGGCGCGGCTTGGAAAACGACAGCGGCGTCAAGGTGGTCCGCAGGTTGTTGCTCGCCGTCAGCGCGTAGTGATATTGACCCTTGTGATCGCCGGCGATGACCAGTTCGTTGAACCACCGCGCAAACCGCTCGGTTTTGAACAGGGAACTACCGGCTTCCTCGGGCCGCCGCTGTGCCGTGTTGAAGATCAGCCACCCCTGAGTCAGATAGTTCCCGTATAGATCGTAGAAGTAATCGCCCTCTAAGTCGATGTTCACATAGCGCTGGTACGGCAGCCGCGCGCGGTTGGTGTACTCCCACTGCCGCCACGGGTATTCGGCGAACATCACCTGCGGCACGTACCAGCGCCGCAAGGCCGGGTCCAGCGCGTCGAGGTACACCTCCGGGCTTTGCGCTACGTCCTGTCGCCATCCCAAGCGGTCACCATAGACCCCGTCGGCAAAGACGAGCAATACAGCGCAGCAGGAAAACGTCCGCCGTAGGTTTACAGACAGCTTCTTACGAATGGCCCTAGTCAAATCCATTTCTCCAACTTAGTACGCCACACCCACCACACCGTTGGCCACTTCGCGGCCCTTGTCGGTGTCCCAATCGAGTTGATAGAGGTACGTGCCGGGCGGCACCAGCGCCCCCTCTTCGTCGCGTCCGTTCCAAGTTTGGGCAAAGCTGCCGCTGCCGGTATTAGTCGCGATTTGGCGCACTAGTCGCCCGGACAGGTCGTATATCCGCAAGCGGATCTGCCGCAGGCTCTCCAAGTCGCGCAATTCGTATGCAATCGCTACCTGGTCGTTGACGCCGTCGCCGTTGGGCGTAAAGGTCGCTGGCGTGGCCTGCACGCTGCTGATGAGGCCACCGCCCATGGGCGTGCGCACCGAGACTACGTCGCCGCTAAAGCGAAACGTCGCATTGCCCGGGGCTACTTGCTGCTTGAGCTCGGGTTCGGCGCTGTCGTACACCCAGCTTCTGAAATCCGCGCCAAAGCGCAGGACCTTGGCGTCGAAAATCACCTCGATTCGCTTCTCGTTGTCGCGCGGCCCCACCAAGCGGTCGAACGAGACGATCAAGCGGTCGTCCTCGATCTCGGGCGGGAAGCGGTCGCTGATCTCCTCGCCGTCGATGAGCACCGAATGCACCCGCTCGACCGGGATCTGGGTAAAAATCTCCAGCCGATCAAAGCCCAAGTCGCTCGCGCGCAAGACTGGGCGCACCACATAGGTGAAGGTCTCAGCCGCAAAGCTCTGCGTGGCGATCGGCCAGATCTCCCCAACCACCTCTTGGGCCACTGGATCTTCGGAGAACAGCAGGGACATGTTGTCGATGCGCGGGGCCGCGTCGCCGCTGGCAAACAGGATGGCCTCTAGCTGAAAGTAGCGCGTCGGACTCGGTGAGAGTATGGGCGTGCCATCCTGCCACAAATCCGCCGACAGTTCCGTCTGCCGCAGCCCAGCCGCGAACTCATAGGGCGCAGACCACGGGCTCCAATTTTCTAGGTCGTAGCCCAACTCCACGTTGTTCCACCGCCGCAGGCCGAGCTGGGTCAAGTATTCGTCGAGGGTCGATATTTCGAGCGTGCCGGTCGGGCCGATGACGCGGTAGATGTTGGGCTGCGGCGTATTCCCCGTGCGGGTGCGGAGCAAAAGCTGAGTCCCCTCGGGCACCTCGCCTTGCCAGCGAACTTTACTCCACGCAACCTCGCGGCCAAAATCCATGATCGGGGTGCGGTAGGTCGTCCGGGTCACAAAGCCCTCGCCATAGATTTCTAACTCGGCGATTTCCCAGTCGCGCTCGGGGTCGAGCGGGCGAATGGCAATCCACTTGAGATCGCGAGTCGGAAAGCGCAAATCCACCACCACGTCGAGGCTCTCGCGGTTGCGCGCCAAGATGTCAAAGGCCGGGTCGTTGGGCGCGCCCAAGGCCGCGTCGATAACCATGTACCAACGCTTGCCGCGCTGGCTGCGGTCGAAGTTGCTATCCCAAAATGGCCCGGTGTGGTCGGCCACGCCGATTTCGTACCACGCCAAGTAATTGTCCTCAAACCCAGGCCGGGGGAAGAAGCGGATGCGGTTGATGGGCAGCTCGGCCCCCAAGTGCATGACGTTGTTTTTGACCACTCCGGGGTTGTTGCGGCCAGCCAAGCGCGGTGGCTCGGGTACTCGCACTAGCATGGCGGTCGTCGGATCGCCGTCGATGAGAAACTGCAAGGGCTGAGAGTCGGTTACCAAGTGCGTATGGCCGTAAATGCTGGCCGTGTAAAAGTGCCCTTGGCGCTCCTTGAGTGACAGCGCCAAATTTTCATTCGGGTCGATGTACACTGGGCGCAGGCCGCCGTCGGCAAAGTCGATCAACGTATCGACTCCCGCGGTGTTGAAGCGCACGCTGACCTCGTCGGCGACCGCGCCAATGGTCACCTCCTCGACGATGCCGCCCTCGGCGTCGAGCAACACGTACGCAGCCGTCTGCTCGGCGACCAGTGCCTGCCAAGAATTGCCATCCGCGCCGCCGAGGCGGAACTCGCCGCGGCCCCACGAGCTGGTCGCTAAGACCACTACTAGCAAGCCCATCCGCTCTATTCGATTCAGCACGACGTCTCCTTTCGTTCAGTACGCCACGCCCAAGGTCCGCATCGTCTGCCCACTGCGCGCATCCCCTTGCACCTCGATCCGCACCAAGTAGATGCCGGGGGCAACGCGCTGGCCCCGCTCGTCTGTGCCGTCCCAATGTACGGCGTCGTACACGCCGTTTTGCCCCTCGGCGTCAAAGAGGCGGCGCACCCGTCGGCCCCCTAAATCCCATAAGTCGATCACAATCCGCGCTTTGCCGATGACCGCCAGCACCTCGAAGTTCACGTCGAGGACATCGTTCACGCCGTCCCCATTGGGCGTCAAGACTTCGCTGCCGAGGGCGAAATCGCCGATCAAGCTGCCCTCGTTCACCGCACGGCTCAGCACGGTCGTCCCCGATTCGGTCGCCACGTCGCCTTCCGCCAAAAAGGCCGCGTTGCCCGGAGAAATGCCCTGAAAGGCATCCTCTTCTAGCAGCAGGGCGCGGCCGCCAAAGCGGGTGCTAAAGGCCAGCACCCGGCTGGCGAAGTGAATTTTCAACACCGCGTCGTGCTGGTCGATGGCCGGGAAACTTACCGCAAAGCGCTGGTCGTCAATGGCGGTGATGGCGACCTCGCCTTCGGTTGTGACTCCATCGGTGACCGCAAAGGCGTGGTCGAGCACCTGCTCGCCGCTGGCGTCGATGATCTCAATCCGCTCGACGCGGCCCACGCGACTCGGCGTGAATACCTCAAAGCTGTTGAAGCCCTGCACGTAATCGCTCTCCATCTCCGCCCGCACCGCGTACACAAAGGGCACGTCCGCAGCAGCCGGCACCTCGCGGGGAAAGATCTCGCCGACGAGGGCGTCCGCTAGCGGCGGCGCGGAAAACTCGAGCGCGATCTGCTGGAGAATGTGGCTCGCCTCCAAGTGCTGACTCTGGAATTCCACGCGAAATTGGAAATAGCGGCTGGGGCCGGGCGAGAGAATCTGCGTGCCCGCGGCCAGCTCTTCCAGCGCATAAGGCGAGGTCCACGGACTCCAGTTTGCCAAGTCGTCGCGCACCGAGCCGCGCTCCCAATCGTCGCCCTGACGCCCGCGCTCGGGCAGCTTTAAGTACTCTTGGCGCAGCAGCGGCTCGTCCGGATTGGCTACGGACAGTGAAATTTCTGGGGCGTCTTGCAGGGCCACCTGCTTGCGAGTGTACGCCAAGGGACTGGGGTCGTGGCCGCTGCGGGTGCGCAACTGCATGTCGGCCAGGTCCGCAGCCCCTACTTGCTCCTGCAAGGTGCGGATCAGGCCCCAATTGGCCGGGCTGCCCATGTCGATGATTGGCGAGATGTAGCGCGCCGTCGGAAAGAACCCCTCGCCAAAGACCTGGAGCTTCTCGATCTCAAAGGGAATGGCCGACGTGGCCCGCAAGCGGATGAAGCGAATGTAGCGCGGCGGATCGATGGGCACTTCGGTGATCCGGTCGCTGTTGTCGTTGTACACGGCATAGGTCTCCCAAATCGGGTTGCCCGAACTGGTCAGCACCAAGCCGTCGTTGATCTCCACTTCAAAGTTTTTCAAGAAGTCGTTTTGAAAGGGGGTGCCGGGCGAGGGAAAGATCGTGTTGCGCGGAAAAAATCGCAGCCGGTTGACCCCAAAGCGCGCGCCCAAGTCGAGAATGAGCTGAGTCCCCAAGATGTCGTCTTCTTTGCGCTCGAATGCCTGCCCAGTCGGGTCGGCCGCAAGCATGTCCTCAAAAATCACCTGGAGTTGCAAGGCGGTCAGGTCGAAGACCGTCGGTGCGCGCAGCGAGCCGCCGCGATCTAGCACCTCTGCGGCCAAATTCTGCTCGGCACCTACTCGCCGCGGCAGGATGCTGCCCGAAAAATCCGTGCTTCTAAACTCGATCAAATCGGCCGGCGCATAGCCTAGCTCGGTAACGTTGGGGTCGAGAAAGGAGCGGTGCTCGGGCTGGATCGTCGAGATGCCTTCGGCCCCTTCGACCCGCCCGGTCCACGCGATTTGCCCGTCCTGTCCGATCAGCAGAACCTGTCGGGCCGCTAGCGGCTGCACCAAGCACGCAGTTAGGATCGCTATCAGCAACGCGGCTTTCATAGCGAGGACATCAAGCGTCTGCCGCCGATGCGGTACGCTGTGCGATAACCGATTCGTACCGCATAAGTAACCGCATCAGGCCGTCGCTCCAGCAGCTTCAGCGTGGCTGTTACGTCCTTTGTGTCTATCTCGTAGTCGCCAGTTTCAATGTCAATAATCACGAATTTCCCTTTTTCTGTCGTCTCTACCAGACTACGTATCTGCTCCCGGTAGATGGCTTCCCCTCGGGTTGCTATCTCCTCAGGGCTATAAGTGCGGTCTGCCATAACACCCTCCTTTTGGAACGATTGAGAACTGTTCATGGCCTATCAGGTAGTAGAGCGACTCGACGATCCTCATCTGCAACGCGGCTCTCATGGTATTTCCCCCGACAATTGTTTCAGCAAGACGTCCCTCTCGGTTTGGACGCGCGCGGCGACTTTGGCGCGCTGCTCTTGGCGCTGGTACTGAGCAAACGCTTCCCGTGCGGCCTCTTCCTCTCCCAGCAGTCCGTAGAGCTTACTCAGGAAGAAATGCACCCGGTAGTCGTCCGGAGTGTATTCAGCCAGCGCGGCAACGCGGACGAGTGCCTCTTGGTTGCGACCCTGCCAGAAGAGCAGCTTGCCTAGCCCCCACAAGTCGGCGCTTGAACCGGGATTCTCTACTAGCGCGACCTCGAGCTGCTCTTCCGCCTTTTGCATGGCTTCCTCCCCGACCAGCCCTTGCTGCCTCCACCAGCCCTCCGCCCTCGGGCTGCCCAGCTCGCCGCGGCGGCGGTCCAGTTCAATGAGGAGATTCGCCAGCCCCAATGCCGCTGGCCGCGCATAGGTCTTTTGCGCCAACAACTCGACGTAGGCTGCAATCGCTGATTCGTCCCGACCTTCGACCGCGTAAATGCGCGCTAGCTGGTATCGGGCCCGGCTGCTGTC
>JAJEEZ010000005.1:0-4421 GCA_022820705.1 Candidatus Latescibacterota bacterium
GCCCCATCTCCTCGGAAACGGGCATGAGCATCGTCTCAGAGCGGGGGCGAGTTCAAGTCGATGACAGCTCCGAATCGCTGTATCTCATTTTTATTCTATGACTTACGGGTGGCCGTCACGAGTTTCTTGGGACACTAGTGCGACTCACCCCCTAGTCGGAACAGGCCCACACTTCATTGTTACGCCGAAAGGTTCCTCCGAGATTCCAAGCAATGTGAAGCGCATCAGTTACGTGGTAGATCCTCCAGACCACCGGAGCGCGGTGCTCACAGTTGAAGCCGTCGCCGACATGCCCAGACAGCCGCACTCTACCGCATCGGCTCCGCCGCCAAACGACGTCGTGGAACAGGACAAGAAGACCATATGCCTTATTGGAGATTTGCTACCGTTTGGTAAGGTGACGACGTCTCAGACCCTCACTGCGAAGAGCGCGTCAGGCACGCGAGAATTGCTAATTGGCGAGGGCTATGTCGACGGAGAAGTCGTTCTACACGACTACTCGGCATTACACGACCTTGTAGTGGGCCTAGTTTGCTACGACGTGATTGCTCTGTCGCTAGCCCATTTGGGGCGGCTACATCAGTTGCTCGGCGGGACTGCTTTTTGGACATTCGCTGAAGCTGGGGCGATACGTCTCATCAATCCGCCTCCAGATCCGATTGTAGTCTTCCGAGAGCCCGGCGCGCTAGTTGGTGAGATCCAAGCGATGAAACGAGGCTCCACGGCCAGCTCTATGGAGTCGTTCAAGGAGATGACGGTCTCCGAGAAGATTCGCGAGCACTTGAGGGCGAAACCGGGCAAGGAAGAAGCGGCCGAAAGACAAATGGACATGCTAGAGTCAACCATGTTCGACTTGGCACGAGTACTAACTACTGAGCAACTGGAGGAGAAGACCCGTAGTGCGATAATGCATCCATCTATTCGTCGATTGTTGGGCATTAGCGGCGGCACGCCACAAGGCGTCGTGCCACGATGGCTGGCGTTCCCGGTACTGCGGCTCGCAGGCGTCGTGCAGAGAGGGGTCATTTGTCAGCAGATCAAAGCCAGCGCCACGCGGATGGTTCTTGGTAGCGAGAAGCTGGCGAGCGTAGTTTTCTCTGCTTCTGAGGCAACGGTGTGGGTGGACGACGCGGCGAGCTACGTCTTGGCGGGGCGGTTCAATTCGGATCTCGGTGCATTGATCGAGCGTCAGCCGGGCCTGCTGCTCGGGATATTGCGTTTTAGACAGTCGGCGGCTGGGGAGAGGTTTCGCCGCGAGGTAGCGGAACGCCTCATGACTAGCGAGGCTGGCCAGATAGGGGCAGCGGTGAACGCAGGCATGCATCAAGCACTTCCCACGGCGGTGCTCCAGGAGGCTCGGGATCAGCTTTCCGGGCTGTTCGTGCCACGGGGCGGCGGTCCGCGTATTCAGCCTGCTGTTTGGGGCGACCTTCGAAATGGGGAGGAGCGAATCGCCGGTTGGCGGAAGCGCAGCCGAGTCTTGCTAGATGGAATATCCGACAGCAATGGGTTGAGGCCATATGACGCTTGCCCATGTGGGTCGGGTGAAAAGATGAAGTTCTGCTGTATTGCGGCGCTACGGTGAACATCGATTTCTCCTCAAGTAGACGTGGTTGCGTCGGGCGGTCACACCTGGACGTCTGCCGTACGTGTTTGCGGGCTGCCTTGTTCGCTCTCACCCTCCGCCTCCAGCACAGCTCGCCTCCTACGACAGTCATCGCGGTGCTCGGTGGCTCGGAACCCTGCCGGGCGAGAGGTGGACCGCCTTTGTGGTCTTGATGTAAAAGAGTCGACGGTTGGTAGAGCTCGGGAAGAGCGAAGCAGGCCTTGGCGACGAGCGAGGAGGCGGCGCGGCGGCTGGATGCGGGCGTGGCCGAGTGTCTGGGGAGACGCTGAGGTGGATAGACTGGCATGTGAGGGGCGGGGGGTGTGGGACCAAGTGGGCATAGTCGTTTTCTGCGCGGTCGTGTTGATAGTGTTGATAGGGTTACCTGCGGACGGTGCCTCTCCGACGCGCGCCGGAACCGTGGTGGGCCAACCGCCTTGCTCGTCGCGCGGCAGACAGACCGCTTTGATTACGTGTTCGGTTGCGCGGGGACGTCTATGTGACGAACGCGCGCGGCGAGCGACGAGTGGCCGCCGGGTGGATTGGTGCCGGTGGGCGGGCGCGGCGGTTGGTGGGGGCTCGGGTGACCCACGTGCACGAGTGGCCGGTGGGCGCGGTCGTGTGCGTACACGATCGGAAGATGGACGAACCGTGGTGTCTGGTGGCGAGCGAGGCGACGGTCCCGACGCGGGTCTTGATTTGCTACTACGGCAAGCGTTGGGGGACCGAGGCGGGCTTTCGGGATATCAAGGACATGCGCTTCGGGATGGGTCTGTCGTCGATGCATGTGTCGCGCCGGGACCGGCGAGACCGCCTGCTGTTGCTCAGCGCGCTGACGACCGCGGTGCTGTCGGTGCTGGGTGCGGCGGGCGAGCGCATCGGGTACGACCGTTACCGACTTGACGGCCTGGGCTTGTCGCGTGACCCGCCGCGCGCACCAAGCTGGTTGTAGCGCTCAGTCGATCCGGAGCGCCGCCACGGCGAGCATGAGCGGTACGCCGAGGAAACGTCAACGAATCGAGTTGCGTCGATCTCGAACAGCAGGCCGCCCGGCAGGCGCTTCGTGCAGACGGCGAACGCCAGCAGGCAGTACGCGGCCAGCGAACGCGAGCTGAGGCCGCCCGCAACGAGCTGACGGACGAGGCGGCCTGCGTCGGTGCCGAGCCCCATCCGGATGCCGATCTCGGCCGCCGCTGGCGACGCTGTAGCTGACTACGCTGTCGAGGCCGACCGCAGCAGTGGCAGCGTCAACCCCCGGAAAGCCCACAGTACGAAGGAGGATGGCCGCGGAGAAGGGGATCTCGGCGGGCGAGCTGATCGCTTACGCCCTCGTTGTGTCAGAATCGCGCTCTCTTGTTTCCAACCTGCCAATTCTGGCAGTTAATGAAGCGGTCCATCCGGAGCACTACGAAGCGGCAATCGTGGAGCTCAATCCACCTATCCATTTCCTTCCTTGCGAAAGGGTGCGTTTCGTTCTGAACCTACCAATTTGGGTATGGATCGAAAAGGTGTATCCGCGTTACTGTTGAGGTCCGGTCGCTGGCCGGCAGGAGCGGGCGACAGAGCAAAGGCAGATATCGACACCTTGAGGATTCGGTCGCGCCAAATCAAGGAATGAGTTCAAGCATGGGGATAGACTCCGGACGCTGGCCCTTGTTCAAACGGGACCAGGCATGGAACCTAGGAGATAACAGAGCGCAAACGAAGCGACTCAGGAAACGCTTGCATTCATGACGCGTCCACACATGCGGTCGACCTTTCAGGTAACTCGCCGCTCGCGCCGGCTCAGAGAGGGTTGTGGCCGGACGGATCTGTCCGGCCGCAAGAACCGGCGTCGGATGACCGAGACGACATTGCGCGAAGCTCGGTGGAAGGCGACAGTGGACCAGATGCAGGACGTGCCGCTGTTTGCTGCGCAAGCCAAGCGGGGCGCTCCGACTCGGCCGCGCTGGCGCCCACACCGAACCCGGGAGGGCCCGAGATACCAACTTGTGGTCGTACACTTCTCCACAGTCCAATCCCAGCCGCGTACGCGGGCGGACCTTGGGCGTCGTGCTACACTGATGTCATGATCACCGAGGTACTCATCTCAATCGCCGTTGGCGTGCTCGTCGCCCTCGTGGTGCGACCGGTGAGAGCCGCGCTGAAGACAGTGACGAAAGCACCCTCGTGGCTCCGCTATCAGTTAGATGTCGCCCTGTACTTCCCTCACTTCTTCCGTACCATGCAGGGTGAAGTGGACCGGTTTAATTGCACCCTCAATGAAGATTACGTGACGCTTACGGCGGGACCCGGGAGGGATCGCTTTACTCTAGGACTGAATAGCCGACTGCGGCGCGATGCCCGCTCCGATTCTGTGCAGGTGTTGGTCGCTTGCAACGGTATGCTAGAGGTTGATTGTCAGGAACGTGACCTTGCGGATGGCGCCGTCATCGGACTAACGCAACGCAGCGATTGGCGCCGCGCCCGAGTCAATAGAAAGATCTGTTGGGATTTTCTCGAACTGTACTATGTGCTACTTCGCCGTAGGGATGATTTTGATCCACAGTGGTACCATGACCCAGAGTTTCGAGGCTTTGTGCAGGCAGTGCGTGAGGCAATCACTGATCGCTTGGCACGTGGCGTCGCCACTTTTGAGGAGCGGCTGCTGGTTCTCGCGCTGGATGAGAAAGCGCCACTCGATAGTTCCGTGGAGTTGCAGGCGTGGGTGCCGTCGGCTGCGTTCGGAAATGCGGTTCGATCAGCCATACGCGGGACGCTGGAGCATTATGGTCTTGTAGCCGACGCTTTAGACGCACACCGTGAGGACCCGGAC
>JAJEEZ010000071.1:0-26144 GCA_022820705.1 Candidatus Latescibacterota bacterium
GAGGGCAATCCCACCTCGTATGCCGAGGCACTGTGGGATCGGCCCGAGGTAGAGACGGTCATCGCTGCCGACCGCGATCCCAAGCGGCTGAAAGCCTATGGCGAGCGCTATGGGATTGAGGTGCTCTACGAGGACGCCGAGGCCATGCTGCGAAAGGAGCGGCCAGAGATCGTCGCGGTGTGCACCAATACCAAATACCGCGCACATTTTACCTGTCTGGCCGTCGAGTGCGGGGCCAAGGGCATTGTCACGGAAAAGCCGATGGTGCATACGTTAGAAGAAGTGGACCGGATGGTGGGTGCCTGCGCCTCGGCAGGGGTGCCTCTGTGTTGCGGGGCGATTACCACGACCCATCCTTCGTTTGCGCGGGCCAAGGCGCTGCTTGCAGAAGGGGCAATCGGCGAACTGGTGTCGATCGAGGCTCCGAACGCTGGGGCGCAGCATCAGAACTGGTCGTATTTCCTCGACGCGCCTCCGGCTTGGGTGGTCGGCACAGGGGATCAGCCGAGGCGAGAGTCGGGCAGCGACGAGTTCGCCGGTCAGGGGATGTTGGTGGCTGCGGACGGGACGGTGGTGCATTTTCGCAAGGGAGCACCGGGGGTGCGGTTGTGCGGCGAGCGCGGGGAGATGACTTTCGACTACGGCAAGGGATGGCGGTTGTGGCAGCCTGTGGAAGGGCCAGCAGGGCCGGCAGTGGCGGAGCTGGATTGGCCGCAGCCGCAGTTCAATGTGCCGTATGGGGCGGTGTATTGCGTGGATGATGTGATGCGATGTTTGGCCGGGGAGATAGATGAGCCGAAGAATTCGGGGCGGCGAGTGGGCGTGGCGTTAGAGGTAGAGATAGCGTTGAAGGTTTCCTCGGCGCAGGGTGGGGAGCGGGTGGAGTTGCCGTTGCAGGATCGGTCGTTGGGGTTGCATTACGACTGGTTTCGCTAGCAGAGGCGTTTGATCTGGAAGTCCTGAAAGCGGATCCAGTGCTCGGCGTTTTCGGGGCCGTTGTAGCACTGGATGCTGACTTGATCGTCGCCGGGTGGGGGCAGTTCGCCCCGATCCGCGGTGTGGAATTGGTCCTCGCCCTCGGGCCGGTACTGGGCTTCCCAAGAGTCGGCGGTGACAATGAGACGCAGGCGCACGCTCTGGGTGGGCATGGGCTTGCGGCCGGGAATAATGTAGAGATCGCCGTCGATCAATTCCTTGACTTGCTTGAAGACAGGATCGCCGTTTTGGTACCAAGTGATGCCAGCCTGTTCGTACTGCTGGATGGGGTGGGTGTGGTTGAACACTGTCACTTCTATGGCCCAGGTCCCTTCGCTGCGATCTGGGGCTGGGCGCAGAAGCGCGTTTTGCACGGTAGGGGCCACGCCCGGTTCGACGCGAATTTCTAGGCCGTCCTGCAAGTGCCAAAAGCCGGGATGTTCGCGCAGCCAAGTCCACTCGGGATCGAGGGCACCGTCAAAAGCATCGGAAAAGACGAGTTCTTCGCGGGTTGTAGTCATCTTTACTCCTTCGGTTCTCGCTCGTGTAATCCAGAAAAATTGGGGCTTTAACGGCTCTATTATTTATGCGGCTTAATGCCCGCTGTCAATAAGGTGTTATATGATTCTTGCCCTGGTTTCATTGGAAGGATACAGTATGGGGCGCAGCTATCGTCGATCAACTCGACCGCATCAACACGTCCTCACCAAGGAGTAGTTCCATGTTAGATATAGGCGACAGGAAGCAGCTTTTTATCGACGAGCGGTTATTTGCCGAGCGCGAGGGGATCGCGTTGCAAATGGGGACGCCGGTGCAGCACTTAGAGCCGGTATTGCGTCCGGATCGGGCGTGGGAGGAGTGGGGGATTGGGGCGTACAATACGGTGTGGCGGGAGGCGGATGGCCAGTGGCGGATGTGGTACGACGCGACCATGAAGACGGGGTTGCCAATGGAGGGGGCGCGGCGGCTGGGCTATGCAGAGTCTACGGATGGGTTGCACTGGGAAAAGCCAGTGCTGGGGCTAGTGGAATTTCGCGGCAGCCGGGACAACAATATCGTCGCGCCGTTGGTCGAGCAGCAGAGCATGCAGGGGGCGACTGTGTTGCGCGACGAGCGGGCGGCAGCCGAGGAGCGCTACAAGTTGTGGACCAAGTTCCAGCCGACCGATGAGGAGCGAGGGCAGGGTATCGAGCCGGGGTTGTGGGCGATGCACTCGGCCGACGGGCTGCACTGGCAGTACTATCCAGACCAGCCGAATCCGCCGCGGACGATGTGCGACACGCAGAATATGTTTTTCTGGGACGACCGGCTTGAACTGTACGTGGGCTATACGCGGGTTAGGGAGACCCAGCACTTGTCCGAAGCAGCTGAGGGCAAGGGCTCGTACCGCTGCGTTGGGCGGATAACTTCGCCCGATTTTAGGCATTGGTCTGCCCAGGAGATCGTCTTTGAAGCGGATGAGGAGGATTTGCAAATCCCGGTGCCGTTCCAGCGCGATGATCCCCGGCCTAACATCGACTTTTACACTAGTTGCGCCACCAAGTACGACGCGGCACAGGATGCTTATTTCATGTTGCCAGCGGCGTATTATCACTGGGGCGAGGACGACTTCCCGGCGACTATGGACGTGCAGTTGCTCAGCAGCCGCGACGGGATTAGCTGGCAGCGGCAGGGGGAGCGCCGGGCCTTCTTGCGCCAAGGATGGGACGGCGGCCTGTTGAGCGGGATGCTGTTTGCCAATCCGTGGTTTATTCCAGTGGGCGACGAGTTGTGGCTCTATTACAATGGCACGGCGCGGCGGCACGGTGGTAGGGAGGACCAGGGGAAGGCGCGAGCGAGCGGGATTTTTCGCGCCTCGTTGCGGCTAGATGGGTTTGTGGCAGCGGAGGCTGGCTACGGCGGAGGGGCTTTTACGACGCCGCTGTTGCAATTTGCCGGCGAGCGGTTGGTGCTGAACTTCGATGGCGGGGCCGGAGGGTGGCTGCGGGTGGAAGTACTCGATGAAAGCGGGCAGGCGGTGCAAGCGTCCGAGGCGGTGATGGGCAATGGGGTGCGCAAGGAGGTGAGTTGGCAAGAGCCCATTGGGAAGCTGGCTGGCACGCCGGTGCGGCTGCGCTTTGAGATGCGGGACGCGCGGCTCTACGCATTGCAGTTTTTGCGTTGACCGGGGAGACCTTATTGGGGTTATTTAAGTGACAGAGGAGACTATCATGCAGATCATTCGCGTAAAGACCAAAAGGGAAGCACTTCGTGAAGTTCAGCGGCGTAGGAGTACGCCGGAAGGAGCGGGATTGATTTATAAAATTGTCGAATCGCGCTTTGGCAACGGGTTTAAAATCGTGGCCATGGATCCGGATATGTACGTGGATATGCTGACGGGCGAGTTGCCGACCATTCCCCAACTCAGAGGCCGCTCCCCGATGGGCAGAGTGGGGACCTGATGGTTTCGCAACCTGACGAGACTGGCGACGATGGCAAGAAGCAAGAGGTCGTTTCTGCCGATGACAGACAACATGAGATTGCTGGCGAACTGATTGAACTCCAGCGCGAACGGAACGAACTCCAGCGCGAACGGAACGAGCTTGCTAGAGGTTATTTGGAACTTAGCCAACAAGAGACCCAACTTGATTACGATTTGGCCGTCAAAGAGCTAGAGATAGAAGACGAACAGAACAAGAGAGCACACCGACTGATGTGGTTGATCGGCGGCGGTTTTGCGCTCGTATTATTTCTGCTGCTGTACATGGTGTTCTATGGAAGCGAGGCCCAAGCTGGCAAGGCTGAGAAACTACTGATCGGGATAATTTTATTACTGGGTGGTGCCTCTTTGCGTGATTTGATGGGTAGAGTTCAAAAACGCCTCAGCAATCGCTAATTCCCGAAAATTTTTATTTCCCCCATTGGCGTCTGTTCCTTATAGAGTTGGGCCGCCGCTGGGGGTTATTTTTTGTTGGCGCACCTACAAGAAAAGGACGCAATATGAAGCTAGGGATTTTCCACAAGGTTTTTGAGCGGCCGACGCTGGAAGAGAGCTTGGATGGGGTGCAAGCCGCTGGCTTGGAGGCCGTGCAGCTCGATTTGACGGCTGCGGGCATCGATCCGGCGGCGATGACGGACGCCGATTGCGAGCGCATCCGAGCCGCGCACGCAACGCGCGGCATTGAGATCGCCGCGCTGTCGGGAACCTTTAACATCATCGACCCCGACTTGGAAAAGCGCCGCGCTGGGATGCAGTGGCTCGCCGCGCTGGCCGCTGCAAGCGGCAGGTTGGGGACGGAACTGATCACTTCCTGCACGGGGACACGCAATCCCGACTGGCTGTGGGGCGGGCATCCCGACAACAGCACGCCGGCTGCATGGGCCGAGATGGTCGCGGCTATGGGAGAAGCTGTGGAGATTGCCGAGGCGCGAGGTGCGACTTTGGTCTTTGAGCCGGAGGTCAACAATGTGGTGGATTCGGCGCAGAAGGCGCGGCGCTTGCTCGACGAGGTGCAGTCCAAGCATTTGCAGGTGGTTATCGACGGAGCTAACCTGTTCCACGCTGGCCAGCTACCGAGGATGCGCGAGGTCTTAGACGAGGCATTCGATCTGCTCGGGGATTCGATTCGGCTGGCTCACGCCAAGGACTTGGAACAGGACGGCGACGTCGGGCACCAAGCCGCGGGCACAGGGCTGCTCGACTACGATCACTACTTGGCGTGCTTGCGGCAGATAGGTTTTGACGGGTCGTTGATATTGCACAGCCTAGAGGAAGAACAGGTAGCGGCGTCAGCGGCTTTTGTGCGCGGGCGCATGAATACTTGAGAAAGGAACGAGAGATGTCTGAAGGCAAGTTGCGCGCGGCCGTTATTGGCGCTGGCGTGGGTGGAGGGCATGGATACGCGTACGCCCGCGCCCCGGAATACGAATTCGCGGCGGTCTGCGACATAAACCCGGAGGTGTGGGCGCGCTTTTACGAGCGGGCCGAGATTGAGCGAGGATCCGTCGCCGAATACGCGGATTATCGCGAGATGTTGGCGCAGGAGCGCCTCGACGTGGTGAGCGTGGCCACCCCAGATCACCTCCACGCCGACCCGGTTTGCGATGCGGTGGCCGCAGGTGTGCGCGGCATTTTCTGCGAGAAGCCGCTGGCGACCACGGCGGAGGATGCCGATCGCATCATCGACGCGCTCGCCCGCCACAACGCGGTGTTGTCGGTAGATCACACGCGCAGTTGGCTGCCTTCCTATCAGGCTGTGCGTACAGCCATTCGCAGCGGTGAGATCGGCAGCCTGACGAGGATTGTGGCCCACTTAGGCGGTCGTCGCGCCATGCTCTTTCGCAATGGGACGCACTTGGTGGATGCGGTGTGCTTTTTTGCGGACGCCGAGCCGGTGTGGGTGATCGCCGCGCACGAGCGCGGGTTTGAAGACTACGGCCCGGTGTACGATGGCCGGGGCGGCAGGGATCCGCAATTCGATCCCGGATCGACGATCATCGTGGAGTTTGCCAATGGGGTGCGCGGGCTGATCAATTGCGCCAAGCGGACGCCGCAGATGTTTGAGTTGGACCTACAGGGCACGGATGGTCGCTTCTGGGTGACCGATCAGCAGTGCATGGCTTGGAAGACCGACACTTCTGAGGGGACGCCCGAGGTGGTGTCGCCGCCGCCGGGCCGGGGATATGCCAGTCCGTTTGGTGCGAACTTGATTCCGGCTGTGCAGGAGCTGGCGCAAGCGATACAGGGCGAGGCAGTTAGCTCGTCGCCGGCTGTGCGAGGCCGGTACGTGTTGGAGATCATGGTAGCCGCGCTGCGGTCGCAGGTCGAGGGAAGTGCGAAGGTGGAACTGCCGCTGCCGAGGGGTTGACGAACGCTACGCAACCTCGCCGTGGGAAACATAAAAAAACAGGGGTTATTGGCGGGTGTGGCAGGCGGAGCAATCCGCTGGATCGCGGTAATTATGCAATAAAAAGCTCCGCCGAGTAACTCTCGACGGAGCCTGCGCATTACACGGCACGAGCCGGAGTGACCGGCGTATCAAGCTCCCGGGGGCCGGTAGGGCACGCTTTTCCCGATGGCCTCGTCTATGGTTTCCGGCGTGACCAGTACGGTAACGCTAATGTCTAGCGCGCCGGCATTGCCGATGACCATGGACACGGCTGCGGCCGTAGCGTCGTCGGGAAGATCGGCAATTATGTAGAGATCCGGATCTCCGAAGGCGTAGTAAAGCGCTTCCACACTGCCACCCATTCCCTCAATGGTCTGAGTTAAAGCCTCCCGTCGCCGCGTGCCGCCTTCTTTCAGCAGACCAGCAAGCCCAGCTTGCGTGTACGTCGAGCGAAACATGTACTTACCCATTAGCTTCCATCCTTTCTATTGAAAAGTGGACTATGAATGTAAATGGCTATTCAACAGTACGCAGCATTGGAACTTGGGGCAAACTAAAACGACGACCTTTTTGCCGTGTCCTGTGCTATGGCAGAGTGAGGTAGCTAGAGTAGCCTTCACTCCGGCAGCGCCAGCGCCAAAAGCTGCGGCACCCAGTTGTCGCTGTTGATTGGAAATACGATATACTGACGCCCTTCGGCCATATAGCTGATGGGACTGCCGTTGGGGTTGCCGGGGAATTCCATCTCGGCTAGCACTGCGCCTGTATCTAGATCGAAGGCGCGCAGGTAAGGACCATTCTCGACAAAGGCGTCGCCGCTGACGTCTCCCCACCATCCGGGCCGTTGCGAGACCACCACCAGCACGGTTTCGGTGGCGAGTATGAAGTTGTAGTGGAACCAGCCCATAGCGGGCAGGTCGAGGTCGCGCAGGGTTTTGTGGTTGACCGGGCCTTTGCCCACCGGATTCATCCAGACGTGCTCGCCAGTGTCCAAGTCGATGGCGGTGATCCGGCCGTAGGGAGGTTTGGTCAGCGGTAGGCCATCGACGTGTTCGGAGTCGTCCTTAAAGAAGGCGTAGTCCGAAAAGGTGCGCAGGCCCTCCACTTTTTCCAGCCGCACGATGTCGGGACGGGTGCGCGAGGGGACGTAGAGCACGTTCTTTTTTGGCACTAGCGCCGCGCCGCTCCAATCCGAGCCGCCCAAGCCTCCAGGCAATACCAGTGTGCCCTTTTCGCTAGGTGGGGTGAACAGCGGGCCGTGCTCGTATTTTTGCAGTATCGCCAGCGCCTTTTCTCGCAGCTCGGGCGTAAAGTCGATCAGGTCGTCTTCTTGCAGACCTTGGCGGTCGTAGGGCGCAGGCTTGCTGGGAAAAGGCTGGGTCGGCCAGCTTTGCTCGCCCGGGGTTTTTGACTGGGGCACCTCGCGCTCTTGGATGGGCCAGACCGGCTCGCCGGTCGTGCGGTCTAAGACGTAGCAGAAGGCCTGTTTGCTCACTAGGGCCAGGGCTTTGATCGCTTTGCCTTGTACCTCGATATCGGCCAAGACCGGCGGTGCTGGCGGGTCGTAGTTCCACAGGCCGTGGTGGATGAACTGGTAGTGCCAGACGCGCTCGCCGGTTGCCGCTTTGAGGCAGACCAGCGTCTGGCTGAAGAGGTTGGCACCGGGGCGCTCGCCGCCGTAGTGGTTGTGGGTGGTGCTGCTGACGGGTAGGTACACGTAGCCCAACTCGTCATCGGCGCTCATCGCGGACCACACATTGGCTTGGCCATAGGTCTGATAGGCGTCGTTTTCCCAAGTGTCGTTGCCGTACTCGCCCTCCTGCGGCACCGTCTGGAAGATCCACACCTGTTCGCCGGTGTGGGCGTCGAAGCCGCGCACGTCGCCGGGGGTGGAGTACTTGGCGGGAGGCCGGTCGTGCCAGTCGGTGATGCCTGAACCGACCACCACTACATCGCGGCAGATGATCGGTGGTGCGGTGATGCAGTAGCGGCTGCGGTCAATGCGGCGGCGCAGTCCCTTGCCTAGATCGACGAAGCCGCCCGCGCCAAACTCTGGGTCGGGTTGGCCAGTCTCGATGTCGATTGAGTAGAGACGGTCGGAAGCCGTGCCGTAGAAGATGCGCTTCTTGTCGCCGCTTTCCCAGTAGGCGATGCCGCGCGCAAAGCCCCAGAAATCGCCTCGATCCTTCCACGACTGCGGATCGAAGGTCCACAGTTCCTCGCCGCTTGTCGGGTCGATGGCGCTGAGGATGTTGAACGGCGATCCATAGTAGAGCACACCGTCGATGACCAGTGGTGTGCCCTTGTTCCACCAATTCCACAAATCCTCGGCCGCGGCGATTGCGCTGTCCGGGACTGTGTAGCGCCAAACCTCCTGCAACTGGGCGAAGTTGTCGCCGTCAATCTGGGACAGGGGTGCGTATTTGCTGCTGTTGGCGTCGGCCGCGTAATAGGGCCATTCCTCGCCTTGGGTTGCTCCGGCGGCAAGGATCAGCAACGCGCCGACGAACAATCGTGTCTGGTGCATGGGTTGGGTCTTTCTCGCTGTAAAGTTCATTCGGCCAAGCCCTGATAGAGGGCACTGATTTCCGCGGTGGTCAGCACGCGGTCGTAGAGCCGCGCGTCGTCTAAGGTCCCGGTGAAGAAGAAGTCCGTTTCGTCGAGGTTTTTCGCACCAATGTAGATGGGCTGATCGGGCGAGGTTTTGACCGCGCTCTGCTTCTGCTCTTGCAACACGCCATTGACGAAGAGCCGGTGATAATCTCCGTCGAAGACGGCTGCGAAATGGTACCAGTGCCCTTGGCGCAAAAGGAGCTTGGCGTGGAGGTCGTCGTCGCGCATCCGGTGCCAAGTGACTCGCCGTCCTCGGGTACTGAGTTGGAAGACGCGCACTCCGCCGCCGTCGTCCTGCGCCCAGATGCAATTGTTCCACCAGTAAGGGCGCGTTTCGATCTCGTCGTACTTGGCCCAGATTGAGACGCTGAAGGGGCCATCGAGCAAAAAGCCTTCGATATCGACGACGGCCTTACCGTCGAAATAACCGGCACCGTCTTTGTCGCCGGCGCGGTCCTCGGCGAATACTACTTTGACGTTTTTGAGCGGGCGCTGATGCGGGCTGGTGTCGCGGATCTCGCCGTCGAATAGGACTTCAAGGAGTAAGTCCTCGCGGCCCGGCGGGTTTGGTTCGGGTAGCCCCGCGCCGGGGTCGGCTGCCTCGTCTCCCCAACGCACCTCCACGTCGTACCAGTCGGCACCGCTGTCTTGGTCGGCGAAGACGATGCTGAGGGTGTCGCCGGGTGCTTGGGGTTCCCTTTCCAACTGCGCGACATCGCGCGCCTCGTGTTTGACTAGGTGGTACTGCGCGTTGGAAGGCCATGCGACCTTGTCGGCAAAATACACCTTGCGGGTCTTGTCGCCCTGCCAGATGGGTTGCCAGCGCACCCCATTGACCTCGACGGGCGAAAAGCCGTCGCCGTCCTCGTGCCGCCCGGGCAGGGCACCGTAGCTATGTTCGACCCACAGGCCTTCGCTATCTGCGAATAGTTCGTCGCCGCCATCGACGAAGATGCGGACGCGAAGCTGCTCGCCGCGTGGCTCGACGGAGACCGTCTTGTATTCCTCGGCAGGTACTTGGTGGAGGACGCCGGCGATCTTCCAGCCGTCGTCCGCTCGGTCGAGCAACCAGGCGTTGTACTGCTCGTCGCCGACGGGGCCGGACACTCCCACCAAGTGCTCCTGCGTGATGGCCATCGCCCGGTCGCCCCACAGGAGGATGTCGAAAAACTCGGCCTTCTTGATGTACTGGTGGATTTCTGGGTCGTAGTCCCAAGCGTCGCCGCCGGTCCACTCGACGACGATTCCGTCGAGGAACTCCTCGCGGGACTGCACCTTGCGCAAAAGCCAGGTCTGCGGCTCTTGGCGACTGCGCATGTCGAGCTCGACGACGCTCTCGCCGATCAGGTCTTCGGCGGCGACGAAGTCCTGCTGGTTCCACGCCTCGTAGAAGCGCTGGACTACATCTTGTATCTGCTGGAGGTCAGGGCGTTCGTCGCCAAAGGTCAGGGCCGGATGCAACAGACACAGAGCTAGTAAGACATTTGCTACAGAGTTCATATTTCCCCTCGAAGACTGAACGGTTGTTCACTACAGAACTAAAGCACGAGGGGCAATTGAACAGTGTCAATGCGCTTAATTGTCTGGGTGCGGGACTAGGCACTCTGTCCGCGTATCATCGCCAAGAACCGCTGGGCATTCTCGGCAAAGTGATCTTCAATTTCCGCGGGCGGATGGGGACTAGGGCAATCCCTCTACGGCTTGCCGATCAGGACGATCCGATTGGTGTTGGTGCCTTTTGTGCGGTTGTCCACGCCCCAGCAGTTTGCGGTTTTGGTGAACATCTGGTCGTTGACCAAAACCATCAGCGGCTTGAGGCCAGCCTCCATAGCCGCGGGCACGACGAGGGTTTCCAGTAGGATTTTGCCATTGCGGACCTCGCCTACCTCAAAGGCAACAAAGCCCCCGCTGGCGAGGACTCGGTGCAGCTCTCGGAAGGTGCAGGTCATCGCGGCTTGCCAGTCCGCTGGTTTTTTCAATTGCCATATAGCCACCGCCTTGGCGTCGATGCCGTTAAACCAGCAGCGCAGCCAGTTGTCTGCTTGGTAGTTGACGATGTCCAAAAAGGGCGGCGAGGTAACGGCGAGTTGGATGGATTCACTGGCGATGGCAGAGGTATTGTCAGACGAGCCGGTTACGAGCAGGGGGGTATTCGCCGTCAGCGTTTTTAGATCGCGTGCTTGCAGCTTGCTCAGTAAAGATTTCGTCTTGCGGAGGATGATGGCCTTTATGTCGCGTTCGGGCGGTACTTGAGCGCGTTTTTGGTTGATGCGTTTTTGCGACTCAATGGACACCGCCTGATTAGGCGGCAGCGTATATACGGAGAAAAATCCCGGCGAGTGCCCGGTCAGGCGGTTGGTCGCCACCATCTGAATCCACGCATCAACGCGGTCGAGTGGCCCTTCTTGGCGGCGTGTGAGGAGGTAGGAGCGCAGGTTGACGATTTGGCGAAGCGTATTGGGGTGATAAAAGACGAGGAGATCGTCCCAGACCTCGCTCGATTTGTCGAGATCCAGCGCCGTCAAGCGCGTTTCTACTTCGTTCCATGTGGGTGGATCTAGGCGAGGGCGGACTAGGCGCTCGCTGAGGGGATTTATGTCGCAGCCGATGGGGCGGCGGCCTAACAGCGCCGCTTCGAGGACGGTGGTGCCGCGCCCCATGAACGGGTCGTACACCGCGTCGCCGGGTTGCGTCAGGCGGCTAATGAAAAACCTCGGCAATTGCGGCTTGAAACAGGCGCGATAGGAGACCTCGTGGAGCGAGTGAGCGGCGCGCTGCTTGGCGGTCCAGAACTCGTTGACATACACCGGAATGGAAACGGCCGGATCGGGAAAGTCGAGGATGTTCGTCTCTTTGCCAAAATCCGCAAAGGCTTGGATTTCGGCGGCGAATTCGCTGGCGTTTAGGGGCCGTTGTGGAGGCATCTCATGGGTGAATAAGTCTAGTTGGGGAGTAGTCACTAGAGGCTCCTGAGTAAGGAGAGTGCCTTGGCACGGCTTATCTTCGACGATTTTCCAAGTTGGCCCTGACTCCACCAAGCTCGTACCGTGTCCGCCGGAATTTGCCAGTACGGTACGGAGGGAAAACAATCGATGTCAGAGACAATATAGCCAGCGATCTCGTCTAATTTCTGTAGAAAACCATCCTCTTCAAAATGCCTTCCGGATCCAACCATATAGCTGGGACAAAAATAGATACCACTTCTGGACACGCTGCGGACTTCCCATTTGTGGCCATCGGAATCCAGTACATCATAGCCTGCCCCTTCGCTACTGGCTAGTGATCCATTGAGTATCTCGTAGGCTATGCGTCGTTCTAGCAGAAAGGATACTCGGCGTCCATCGGTGAAGTAAGCACGCACATCGTCTTGAGGAATTTTCAGTGCTTCCGCTATCTGAAGAATATCCCATTTTAACAAACCATTGGCAGTAGCCACGTTCCCGTTCTCCTTCCGTCCTGTATGATCCAACTGAGAAAGAAACTGCTCGAAATCATCCTCGCTCAAACGGAACGCCTTTACGTCTGCAACGCCCAAGCGACCCGTAATATCGCGAAGCGCATAGTTCTCCGTTTCCTCAAATATACCATCCATCATTGCATTCTCAGCCCATTCTACTAGCTCTTCGAGGGACACTTGGTGTTGTAGATATGTCCTTATTCTATCTGTAAGCACTTCAGATGTGATGAGTTCCATGACTTCTACTTTTCAACGAGTTGGTGCCCGGTATCTTCTGGATACTTCTGATGTACTTCTACCAACTGCCCATTTTGGTCGTAAATTTCTTGGTAGAATCGCACGGTTTTTTCTTTTTTATCTACTTCCTTCACATAATTTACGCTCCATCCCGAACGACCTAAGACATCATACCAGTATCGCCGTCCACCATCTTGTAATTCGCGATCCACTGCATCTTCAAGTTGGGGAACTTCGTTTTCTTTATAACCAAAGTGGGTATATACTTCTTCTACCAACACACGAGCTACTCGCCTCGGCTCATAGTCGGAGTTGAGAACGATTTCTCGACTCACTATATGTTGACCTTCGAATGCCTTCAATTTTCTACCGAAGAACGGACTTCGAGGATGACCATAAGGAAGCGCAAAGCCAGCGACGTTTCGGTACTCTTGGCCTAGCCTAATGTTCGTGCGAATGTTGGCAATTTCGTACAGTGCCTTGGCGACTTTGAGGATACTGAGAGGCATCTCTAGGACAGCGTATGGATACAGCCAGTTTACATCAGGCACCCCGGCTTCTTCCTTGTACCACTGAAAGAGGGCACTCCTGAGAGGACACCTTAGCTCTAGGTAGCCGTTTTTCATTAGGGTTAGTTCTTGTTCGGCGGTAATACCGACGCCTTCAATCCCTTCTGGGGTCAACCGAGTTTTACTGAGGCCGCGAAAACCAAAGCAGTCTGGTCGAAGGTTAGGTGGACTCAGCAGTATCTCCTGGACCGCTAGGCTCCTAGTGTCGATCAGTGCCTTATCTAAACGTTCTGGCACGATGAAAATCCTGTACTTCGGACCTGCCATTACTCAGCCTCCTCTGCTGCGGGCGGTTCGTCTCTCATGCGCCGGAATTTCTCGGCTATACCTTAATTAACTGGTCCATGTCCGCAACGCCAAGTGGTCTAGCTGAAAGCCTCCTTGAGTTGCTCGATTTCTCGGCGCAGTATCTGGATCTCCTCAGTCAACTCGCCGAGTCTCCTATTCGTCTCAGTCTCGGGAAAGTAGATGCGCGAAAGTTGACGTCCCAACTCTTGGACGGGCATGAAGCGGACATCCGTACCGTATCGAGACACAAAAATGGAGGCGTCCCGCCAGCGGAAAGCATGCGGGCGTCGCGTACTGGGCGGCACGTGAATTCCGACTAGGTCCGTCTGACCGGCAGTTGGCTGGAGTGTCTTTGGTTGTACATCCAACCGAATGATGGGCGGATCAATGAATTGCTGACATAGGCTCCGAATTCGCTGTGCTTCTCTAGTACTCGCTTCGACGTCGCGAAAGCCAGTTGCAATGTCGCGGCCCTGTTCCTTTTTGGTCGTGATGCCAACGAAGAGATACCCTCCCTCTGCATTCGCAAGAGCTGAGACGTCGTGGAGGAGCTCAAACGTTCCTAGCGTACTTTGTGCCCATGGTTGTCCCTTAAAATCGAGCCACTGATCTTCTGGAGTACGGTTTGTTACGAATGCCGAGATATCCTCCTCGGCAATCTGGTCTATGGGTCTATTGTCGAACCAGTTCATTCTTTACTGAACCCCACCGCGCATCATCGCCAAAAACCGCTGGGCATTCCCGGCAAAGTGATCTTCGATTTCCGCGGGCGTTAGTTGCAGCATCTCGGCCACTTGCCGCTCTTGGCGCAGTTGCTCGTAGATGACGAGCGTGGCCCGCGAATCGCAGTGCGGCGTACCGGCCTCGTCGCCAGGATAAAACAGCCAGGCGCGGCCATAGGTGATGTACTTGCCGCGCGCACAGCCGGCGACCACGTTGTCCGACCCGAACATCACTCTCTTGCGGTCTTCGTGTTTCATCAGCAGGTAGTGCGCATATAAGTCGTTCACTGCCGAGGTGTCGTACCATATATTGGGCAGGTCGCACAGGAAGTGGACGGCTTCTTCCATCATAAAGGAATTGAACGAGCGGGCGCAGTGGGCCAAAATCCACTGCGCGTTGGGGTATTCGCGGGTGTAGCGCGCTAAGTCGCGCTGGTTGTCTGGGTCGGCTGGGCCGGTGGGTTTGGCGAGGTGCATGGTGATGGCCAGCTTCTTGTGATGGGCGACTTCGATGAAGGATTCCGGGAGGAAGTCGCAGATGCGAGCGCCGACCGGGTCTGGGGCAAAGGTGCGGTAGGGTTTGAGGCCGAGGAAGCCGTACTCATCGACTTGGGCGGCTACGTATTCAGGCGTCATGTCCGGGGTGACCATCATGTTGATCGCGGATTCGGGGTCGGCGGCAAGTTGGGCCGCCATCCAGGCGTTGTGTCCGGCGGCGTCCATGCCCGGCATTGGAGTGCCCAAGACCAGCATGTGGAAGGCGCGGCCCGGGTAGAGTTTGGCCGCCCAGTCGAGGTGGTCCTGATAGTCGATCTCCTCGCGCAGGCCGGTAGGCGCGCCCGTCAAGGAGCCTCGGTGGGCCTCAGACCACATGTGCGTGTGCATGTCGTAAACCGTGGCGGGGACGAAGTCTTCGAGTTCTCGTTCCCAGAGTTGGCGGTCGAAGTCTTGATAGGTGAAAGCAGTCATGGCGTTGTGCTCCCAAGCGGCGCGTTTGACAGAAAATGGCAGGCAACCTAGTGTTGCCCCAAAAGGAGGAAATCCGAGATGAACAAGGAAAAGATAGTACCCGAACTAGTCGTGGAAAAGGACGCGCTCATCGGCGAAGGGGCCGTTTGGGATGCGGACGACGAGTTGTTGTACTGGGTCGATATCCTCGGCCACGAGGTCTATGTGTACGATCCGGTGAGCGGCATCAACCGCACCATCCCCACGTGCCAAGCCGTGGGCACGGTGGTCAAGCGGCAAAGCGGCGGCCTCGTCGTGGCGCTGCACAATGGCTTTGCCCACATCGACTTGCGGACGGAGCGCATGGTGCCGCTCGGCGAAGATCCAGAGTGCGACCTCCCGGGCAACCGCTTCAACGACGGCAAGTGCGACCCGGCTGGGCGGCTGTGGGCGGGGACGATGGATTTTGGGGGTGCCCGGGACCAAGGTGCGCTCTACTGTCTCGATGTGGATCACTCGGTGAGCCGGAAGGTCGCGCCGGTCAGCGTGTCCAATGGCATCGTCTGGAGTGCCGATCAGCAGACCATGTATTTCATTGATTCGGGCTTGAACAATGTGCGCGCGTACGACTACTGCCGCGACAGTGGGGACATTAGCAACGAGCGCGTGGTGGTGGAGTACGGAGGGCCTGGGGTGTTAGACGGCATGGCCATCGACGAAGAAGACGCCTTGTGGATCGCCGTGTTCGGGGGGTGGTGCGTCTTGTGTTACGACCCCTGCTCTGGGGAGTTGCTGCGCCACTTGGAACTGCCCATGTCCAATGTGACCTCGTGTGCCTTTGGCGGCGCGGAGCTGGACCAGCTTTACATCACTTCGGCAAGCCGGGGTTTGGACGCTGAGGCGCGGCAGGCTCAGCCTTTGGCCGGTTCGCTAGTGCGGGTCGATCCGGGCGTGCGCGGCGTGCCCTCGGATGCGTTTGCTGGGTGACTAAAATCCGCAGATGAACGCAGAGGTAGGAGGATTGGGGCGCACTTATAGGGCGATGGCGCGCATCTCGTCCGACCAGTCGCGCCACATGTCCTTTTGCGGTGGCTCCTGTTGGGTTTGTTCGATGTCCTTTTTGAGAAAATCGTAGAGCACGGCTTGGCGCAGTTGGCGCGAGGTGTTCGGGCTGGCCATGTGGCCGAGGCGGTGATGCCAGAAGACGATGTCGCCGGCTTGGCCGTGGGTATCGACGGGCGTGCGCTGGTTGAATGCGGTGCGCACTTTTTCGTACGCGGCTTCGTCTTGGTCGCGGAGGTACTGCGAGGTGAAGGTCGGGTAAAAGGCGCGATGGCTTTCGGGCCAGACCATGAAGCTGCCGCCGTTGGGCGGCACGTCGTCGATATAGCCGACCACGCCGAGGTGGAAGGGATGGCCGTCGGTGTGGCAGCCTAGGGCTTGGGGCGGGTGATCGCCATAGGGCAGGGTGCAGTAGATGCCGCGAATGCGCTCGGGTTGGACGAGTTGGCCCTTGCCGAGCATTTGTTCGGCCATGGCCCATACCTTGGAGTCGGTGGCCAGCAGGCGCACCATCCACTCCTCGTCGCCCGGCTCGCGGAAGTTCCAGCGAAAGCCGCGGCGGTGGTTGGCGCCGTCGGGGTTTTCCTCGTCTGCGCGAAACGGGCCGACCCAAGTGTCGGGATCGTCGCGACGGCGGCTCGGGGGTGCGCCGTCCCACAGTCGGGCGCGGGCGCGTTCCATGAGTGCAGGGTCGAGTACGCCGCGCTTGATGAGGTAGCCGTTGCGCTTGAAGAAGCGCATTTCGTCGGTCGTCAGCATGTTTACCTGTTAAAGTTTGCTTGAGAAGGATAGGCAAAGAGTGCGTGCTTGGAAAGCTGCGTAGGATTTAGCTTTAGGGCTGTGGCGGTTGTATCTTAGACCTGAGGTAGGGGCGACTGGCCGGTCGCCCCTACCCCTAACAATCGTCGAAAGAATGAGTATGAGCGACCTATCTTTTGAGCACGTGTTGAGCAGTCAGTACACGGTCTTTGATGGGCTGGCGCGAGCACCGTCTTGAGAGAGCTTACCAGCGGCCAACGGCCAACGAAAGTCGTGGCGGGAGTGTCGCTTGTACGTTGTTTGACCAAATGATATATATATCGTAAAATAGTCATGTCCATTTTACGATATATACCCCGTTTAGTCAGCGCATGAGACGCCTATACGAACACCTGATCCAAACGCATTTCGCCGAAAACCGACAGATGCTCTTCCTCATGGGGCCACGCCAAGTCGGCAAGACGACCAGTGCCCGTCGCGGGGCCGCCGACAGCGGCGCGGCGGTCTATCTCAACTGGGACAACGGCGATGACCGACAGCGCATCCTCGCCGGACCAGCCGCTATTGCCGAAGCGCTGGGCCTAGATCGGCTGCGCGAAGATTTTCCGGTCTGCACTTTAGACGAGCTGCATAAGTTTGGGCGTTGGAAAGGATTGCTCAAAGGGCTTTTTGATACGTACGGGGACCAAGCTCGCTTCATCGTCACCGGCAGTGCGCGTCTCGATGTCTTTAAGGCGGGCGGAGATAGTTTGATGGGGCGCTATTTTGGCTATCGCATGCACCCGCTGTCCGTGGCCGAGTTGCTGGCCCCCGAGGCCATCGCACTCGTTCGTCCTCCGGCCCCCCTCGGTGCTGGGGCCTTTGCAGACCTGCTCCAATTCGGTGGTTATCCCGAGCCCTTGCTCCGAGCCGATTCCCGTTTCTGGCGTCGCTGGAGCAGCACGCGTGGCCAGCAGTTATTCAAAGAGGACTTGCGAAGCCTGACGCAGGTGCGCGAGCTAGGGCAGGTAGAGACGCTGGCCGAATTGATTCGACAACAGTGCGGTCAACTGACTAGTTATGCCAGCTTAGCCCGCGCCATCAGCGCCTCAGTAGATAGCGTGCGGCGCTGGATTGGGATTCTCGAATCCCTCTACTTTTGTTATGCGATTCGGCCTTGGCACGTCAATGTAGCCCGCTCCCTACGCAAAGAGCCTAAGTACTATTTGTGGGACTGGTCGCAGGCACCCGACGATGGTGCCCGCGCCGAGAATTTAGTGGCCAGCGCCCTCCTCAAAGCCGTGCATTTGTGGAGCGATCGCGGCGAGGGGGATTTCGGTCTGTTCTTTCTGCGCGACAAGCAACAACGCGAGGTGGATTTTGTCGTCGTCCGCGATGGACGGCCTTGGTTTCTAGTCGAAGTCAAGCGCTCCGACAGTGCCTCCCTGTCCCCGGCCCTGCATTTATTTCAACGCCAGACGGGGGCACCGCACGCTTTGCAAGTGGCCCTGGACTTGCCATACATTGAGCGCGACTGTTTTGCCCACCACCAACCCATTATCGTCCCGGCGCAGACCTTCCTCTCGCAACTGGTCTGACGAGTGGGGCGTTATATTACACCCGTTTCCGGGGGAGGTCGAAGATGGCATGGATCCGGAAACAGGAGAGATAATCGTCTCCGGGGTGGTCTTAGTGGTGACGTCTCCTCGGCTGCCGACGGTGGCACTGCCGGATTGGCTGGTGCTGCCCGTGCCGGAGTTGACACGGGAGAAAATAGTGTATTCTGTTTCTTTAATATTGCTTGCTAGACAAGAATAGAGAAAGGGAATACACACTATGAAACGGAACCTCGGCAAGCTGGAGGCGGGGTTTTTCGCGTGGGTCCAACTGCGCAAGCGGACGACTGTCCGGGCGGGTGATGTCAGTTCTGCGCTGCGGATTACGGGGAAGCAAGCCAACGAACTCCTGAGCCGGCTCACCCGCGCCGGTCTGATCGCTCGGGTGAAGAAAGGGCTCTATCTCGTCCCTGAAAGGCTGCCGCTGGGCGGAAAGTGGAGTCCCAGCGAGGCCCTTGCTCTCAAGACGCTCATAGAAGACGCAGGCGGGCGGTATCAGATTTGCGGGCCGAACGCTTTCAATCGGCAAAGGGCGCGGGCTTGGAAAGCTGCGTAGGATTTAGCGTTAGGGCGGCGGTCGTATCTGTCGTATCTTAGGGCCGTTACGCTGGCCTCCAGCGTCGGGGGCCCCCGACGGGCATGACCCCGCCAAACGGCAAGGACGAGCATGAACGATTTCTCCTTTGACCATATAGCCACTGAGCACTACACGGTCTTTGATGGATTAGGCGGGATGCACATTGAAGACCTCTACCAAGACCGCGAAGGTTTTCTCTGGGTCGCCATGGCCGATGGCGGCGTCAGCCGATTCGACAGTGTGAATTTTGATAGCTTTGGCCTCGAGGACGGCCTGCCCAATCTGACGGTCATGGGTATTGCCGAAGACGCGGATGGGCGCTTGCTGTTCGGCACGTTTGGCGGTGGGCTAGCCGCGTATGACGGGCGCGGCTTTCAGGTGTACACCACCGAGCACGGCCTGCCTTCCAATGAGATTTTGGGGTTGCAAGCCCAGCCGGATGGCTCGGTGTTGGTGCTGACCGGCGCGGGCGTGGCGTGGTTTGCCGAGGGCCGCTGCATCAAGTGCCTAACCGAAGTGGGCGGCCAGCCGTTGGGCCGGGTGTACGACATGGTCACCGACGCGGCCGGCACCACGTGGCTGGCGACGTGGAAGCGCGGCGTCGTCAGCTTGGATGGACGGCGCATGGACACGGGCGAGCAGACCCAATGGCCGTGGCAATTCGCCCAAGACGCGGCTGGCCACCTTTGGATCGCCTTTCACTATACCGGGCCGGACGCCTTTATCGGCTGCTACGATGCGCGGGCTGAGCAGTTCGCCTTCCTAAATGTGGGCCACAAGGCCGAGCGGGCGGTGCAGCAGGGGACGCGGCATGTGCGGGTGGACGAGCGGGGCTGGGTGTGGATGGCGCGTCGGGGGGTGTTTTGCTACGACGGGCAGGCATGGCACCATTTTGCCGCGGCGTCCTTGCCGGACATCGACTTTTCGGCTACGCGCCTGAGCTACGAAGACCGCGAGGGCAATATATGGGTTGGGCTGTGGGGCGGCGGGCTGATTTTTTGCGACCCGGTCAGCGTCCGCTATTACACCGAGGCCGACGGCCTGCCCGACCACGAGGTGCGCCACTTGGGCGAAGATGCCGAGGGGCGGATGTGGATCGGTACGATGAGCGGCATGGCCGGCATGGAAGATGGCCACATCCAGCCGCTCGATCAGGCCGAAAGCGTGTCGGCGCTGCTGGTGGATCAAAAGGGGCAGGTCTGGAGTGGCGGAGACGCCGGGCTGGTGTATCAATGGGATGGTCAGACGCCGCAGGCGATAGCGGCCCCGGCCGACGAAATCACCGGGCTGTACGAAGACCGGCACGGGCGTATCTGGGTCGGCACGGGCCAGAGCGGCTTTGGCTTGGTAGCGGACGGTCGCTTTACTCGGTTTAGCGCGTGGGACGCCGAGGAGTGCCGCGCCCTGCTGCAAGACCAAAATGGGATGTTCTGGGTCGGGTGCTACGCCCGTATCCCGGCCCTGTACTGGTACGCGGACGGTCAGTTCCGCCCGGCGGATATGGCCGAGGCCGAGACCATCGCCTATGTCCATGTGTTGTGGGAGCACCAAAACACGGTGTGGGTGGGCACGGCTCAGGGGCTTTTCGCGCATGACCTCTCGTCCGGGCAGGTGCGCCACTTTACCGCGGATCAATCGGGGCTGTTGGCCAACGGCATCTTGGCGCTGGCCGCGGACCAGCAGGGGGATATGTGGGTTGGGACCAGCGGCGGGGGCGTACTGCGCTACGACGGCGAGACCTTCCAAAGCATCCGCTTGGGGTCGTCTGCGCTAGGCAACATCGTCGAGGCCGTTCTGTGCGACCGCGCTGGTCGGATGTGGTTTGGGACGCGGGCCGGGCTGGTCGCCTATCAGCCGGGCGACACGCCGCCGGGCTTGGTCATCCGCGAGGTGCTGGCCGGTGCGCGGATGGCCATGCCCGACGCGGTCTCCTGCCCGGAGGACACCCCGGAAATCCGCATTCACTTTCAAGGGATCAGCTTCCGCAGCGGCGCGGCGCAGATGCGCTACCGCCACCGCTTGGTGGGCCACGGTCCGGCCTCGGCGTGGAGTGCGCTCACGGCCGCCGATGCCGTGGCGTACCGGGCCTTGCCGGTGGGCGACTACCGCTTTGAGGTGCAGACGATAGACCGCGATGGGCTGGAGTCCGCGGTGGTCGGTTTGGACGTTCACGTCTTGCCCGACGTCCACGCCGAACGCCTCCGCGCCCTCGCCAAGGTGCAGCGGCCGACCGACGGCCCGGTCGTGCAGAGCCGCAGTCCGGCCATGCAGCAGGTGATGCAACAGGTCGCGCAGGTTGCCGATACCTCTATGAACGTGCTGGTGCTGGGCGAGACCGGCACCGGCAAGGGGGTGCTGGCGCATACCATCCACGACACCAGCCGCCGCTGCGATGGTCCGTTTGTTCATGTCAATTGCGGGGGGCTGCCGCCCGGGCTGCTCGAGAGCGAGTTGTTTGGCCACGAGAAAGGGGCCTTTACCGGTGCCGGCACCCGTCAGCTTGGGCGTTTTGAACTGGCCGATGGCGGTACGCTCTTCTTGGACGAAATTGGCAATTTGCCGTTGGAGGCGCAGCAGGTGCTGTTGAACATCTTAGAGGAGCAGACCCTGACCCGGGTGGGTGGCCAGCGGCCGGTGCGCGTGGATGTGCGGGTGGTGGCGGCGACCAACCGCGACTTGGAGGAGGCCATCAAGGAGGGTACCTTCCGCGAAGACCTGTTCTACCGGCTAAACGGCTTTACGCTTGAGCTTCCGCCGCTGCGGCAGCGGCCAGATGATATACCGGCATTGGTCGCGCATTTTGTCGAGCGGTTTGCCCTCGATTTAGAGCGGCCGGTACCGACTTTAGCCGATGGGGTGGTCGCTCACTTGCAGGCGTATGCTTGGCCGGGGAACATACGCGAGCTAGAGCACGTGCTTCATCGGGCGGTCTTGCTGTGCCAAGGCGGCGTGATACGAATGGAGGATTTGTCGCTGCGGTCGGTTGCGCCGCCAGCCGGGGAGGCGGACGAAAGCAAGGCCGCCGCGCCGGCTGACCGACCCACCGAAGTGCCGCCTACTGAGGCAATGGACGAAAAGCAACAGATATTAGAGGCCCTGCAAGCGACCCACTGGCGGGTCTATGGTGTGCATGGTGCGGCTGCGTTGTTGGATATGAACCCGGAACGGCTACGCTCTCGCATGCGCCACTATGGACTGCGACGCCCCCAAAAGCCCGGCACGAGCAAGTAGGAGCAACTCCTTACAGGCCCTAACTCACAAGCCAGAAAGCCTTCAAGGCGCATACGGAAATCGTATTAATCTCATACGGAAATCGTATGATTCCTTGCGCCGCTGGCGAGGCGGGGCCTCACATAAAGCCCCGTCTCATAATTTTAAGTCCTATATTTTTCAATCCTTTAGGTGCATCCTAAAGGATTTTTTTGTGCGTGGGCTGCTTTTTGGCACGGAACTTGCATTTATAATCCGTAGAGGCGAGGCCGAGGCGGAAGAAAGGAGGTGAGGTGGTGCGAACTCGCATCGGTCATTGCTCAATTTTCACTTCCAGTGCCGAAGCGGTAACGGTCCGCAGACGTACTGGGACACTAAGGAGATACGAACTATGCAGACCTTGAGGGAATTCTTCACGTCGTCCAGCGGCTTGGCTCCGGCTCGGCAGGGGCTGGGACTCGGGTGGGTCATCAGTGCCCTTACGGGGGTCGCTGTCCTGCTCGGGGCCAAGGAAGCCAAAGCCGACGAGTGCGAGTACAGGACTTATCAAGATTGCAGTTGGAACGCTTGGTGTTTCGCAAAGACGCTAGGGCAAAGGCCGATCCGGTGCTGCGAAATTACAGAGTACCCTGACTGTAGCTTTTCTACAGGAAGTTGCTCCTGCGTGGCCTAAGATAGCATTAGCTAAAAAATAGCTGTAGGGCTACTTAGTGCTAAGAAGCTGAAGGGACCGGCTCTGTAGCTGTTCTTAAGCCGGCTCCCTTCTTTATTCATACTTACGTACTGATGTTACGCAGTTTTCCAGCAAATCCGCAATTTCGCCCCAATATCTTGGGTCAACAGGCTTTGATAATCCGCAAGATATAGAGCGACTGCGTAACGTCAGTTACGTATAGCGCCCTGTGTTTACTGGAAAATGTCTCTATCGAGGTGCTCTCATGTTGCTATTCACCATTAGTATATGCTTTATGCTGTGGCCCAGTCCAGCCGAGGCGATCAAGTGGGATTTTGACGATGGGACGACTCAAGGGTGGTCCACCAAAGAAGCGGCTATATGGGGTGGCCCGCGTGAGTTACACCAGTTTCCGGGGGAGATCGAAGACGGCGTGTGGCGGATTGAGGTCGCGCCCTCTGTCACCAAGAGTTTCTACTCCGACCCGAGTGTCGAATTGATTTCTTCTGCCATAGGATACGATTCGGACCTTTTCGACCGAGTCCGCATTCGGTTCCGCACCATCCACCATCTCCCTACGAACGGTACTTTTGCGTTCGCTTGGACCAACGAGCACAATGCCCTGTCTTCAGGTTGGGATCCAGAAAATCCACCGTCTGGGACCCGGTTTGGAATCCCTCCCCAACCCATGGTCTACACTACTGAGTGGCAGGAAGCAGGGTTCTTCTTAGGTGGTCAAGACGAGAAGATATGGGAGGGCCTGTTAAAAGATATTCGGCTCAGTTTTTCACTGGATGACAAAATAGAGGCCACCTCTTCGGCGTCCGATGGGGTTGAGTGGTTTGAGATCGACTGGATCGAGTTGACCGGCGTGGAAGAGCAATTACAGGGGGAACTCTCCCCGCCGTACATAGAGTATTTTCGCATTGAGGGGGGAGAGGGGGGGCTTTTTGCCTCGCCGGTGTTCTATCCGCTTGCCTTGGGCCTAGGAGACGGCTACGACTTCATTTTTTCAGGGGTGCAAGCTGGCGTGTTGACGGACTTAGATGGCGATGGCGACTTAGACCTTTTCGCCCTCTACAAGTACCCTCAGAGGGAGGAGTGGGGGTCTAAAGTGGGCTGGCTGATGGCCCTCAATGACGGGCAAGGAGCCTTGGGACTGGGGCGCATAGAGGAAGTACAGGCCACAGGGGGGACTAGTGCCGACTTGGCCACAGGAGAGATAACAGTCTCCGGGGTGATCTTAGGGGTAATAGGTGCTGATTTGACCGGCGATGGTCAAGACGAAATCGCGATGTATGCAAGCAACATTGGGGAGGTGACCGAAGTTTGGTCTATCGATCCGGAACTCCAAGTTGAGGTGCTCGTGCAGATTGAGGATAGAGCGATAGTAGATGCGGCGGATTGGGATGGCGACGGTCGGGTCGAATTATTTCTAGACGGGGCAGGAAACACGTTAGAGGTCTGGGAGGTAGAACAGGGCGTGTGGACCTCCGAGGAAGTGGCGGCGGTGCAAAACCACGTGCCCGGCGCAATTGACGACTTTACCGGCGATGGGGTCTTGGACGTGTTGTGGCTACCGATGTTCCGGCGGGCGAATACGTGGATTGTGGAAGCCTTGGGCGAGGAGTTTCCGAGCGGCGAGCCCTTTGAATTCGATGAATGGAAGACGCTGTTAGGGGTGGGCGATTTTGATGGCGATGGGCAGGTGGATTTCCTCACCGAGCTTATCCGCGACCAAGTCGAAGGGAGCAAGGGGCTGGCCTTGCAGAGCAAGCGAGCCGGAGACCGGGTAGAATCCGAGGTGTTATACGATGATCGGCTATTCCGGCTCTCGCCGGTGATGGTGCGTGACCTCAACGCCGATGGGGTTGACGACTGGGTGTTTATTGGCGGGGATCGCGCTTCGGGTGTTGGGGTATTTATTGAGTGGGGCGGGGGTGTCAAACCTACTCAAGATAGGGAACGGCATCGGCTGGAGGGACTAGGGACATACGTGCTGTCGGGGGATATGGATAGCGATGGCGATCTCGACTTGGTGGTGTTGGATCCGATCTTGGGCGGGGTGCATCTGCTCAAAAGTTCGGTGGGCGAGCAGGCGACCGAGGTGATGACGCCAGCGGCAGCGCGGCCGGCGCAGCATCGGCTCGGCGACAGCTATCCCAATCCGTTCAATCCGGCTGTAGTAATCCCTCTTGATTTGGCGACGGACGCGGCGGGGGTGTCGCTGACGGTGTACGATGTGTTAGGCCGTCGGGTGCGACAGTTGTGGCAGGGGGCACTGGGGACGGGTACGCATCGTTTTACTTGGGATGGTCGCGACGAGGCGGGTAGGGGGGTGGCCGCCGGGGTGTATATCTATAAGGCCGAAATCGACGGGCAGGTAGAAGCGAAAAAGACGACGAAGTTGCCGTAAGAGGGAGGAGATGAAATATGAATAGCTTGTGTAAATTTATCGGCTCGTCCAGCGGCTTGGCCCCAATGCGGCAGGGGCTAGGACTCGGGTGGGTTATCAGTGTCCTCACGGGGCTTGCGGTTCTCTTAGGCGCAAGAGAAGCTGCCGAAGCCGACAAGTGCGGGTCCCGCACTGATCCAGTATGCGGTTACAGTGGTTGGTGTGCGTCCAAGGACGAGAGCAAGCCGTTTCGGCACTGCGAAATTACACAGCACCCTGACTGTAGCTTTGATATAAATTGCTCTTGCTCCTCCACTCCTTGTTCGGAGGACGAGCAGGAACTGGTGGTGACCGATATAGTATGCGATTACAGTGCTTGGTGTGCATCTAAGGACGAAAGCAAGTCGTTTCGGCACTGCGAAATTACAAGCGTGGGCTTGTTGGACATTTGCTTTTGCTCCTCCACTCCTTGTTCGGCGACCGATCAGGCGACGCTGACCGCCGTGCTGACATCGGCGGATGCGCAGCCGACTCAGCATCGGCTGGGCAATGCCTATCCCAATCCATTCAACCCCACGATGGTGATTCCCTTCAATTTGGCGACCGACCAAAGGCAGGTCCGCTTGGCCCTCTACGATATGTTGGGTCGTCGGGTGCAGCAGGTGTGGGATGGGCCGCTGGGGGCGGGGAGTCATCGTTTTACTTGGGATGGCCGCGACGAGGCGGGTAAGGCGGTGGCGGCCGGGGTGTATATCTATAAAGTCGAAATCGACGGGCAGGTGGAAGCGAAAAAGACGACGAAGTTGCCGTAAGAAGACATTTTTTTGAGCTATTTGACTCGAACAAGGATAAGACGGCATGGGACAGCCTAAGCATCCATTATACTGGATTTACTCTGGTTTAATCCTGCTATTAATACCTGTGATCGTTATGCTTACTCGCCTCTATGAAAAGAGCCTCATCCCCGAATCGCCTCTGCCGTCCATTCCGCCTGAAGAAGTCGTGCTTCATCATCTTGCTGCCTTCGATTCCACCGCGAGTGCTCTCCACTTTAAAGAAGTGTATCAGGCCGTGCCCGCGCCGCGTTCCGGGGTGCTGTCAGCCTATCGCGTTCTTACGGACGACGAGGCATTGGCCTACAAGCTAGTCGTCGTCCGCCATGATATTGCCTGTCCTACCTGCCGCGATTTACTGGT
>JAJEEZ010000625.1:0-14988 GCA_022820705.1 Candidatus Latescibacterota bacterium
CTCAAGGAGGAAGTCGCAGCCGAAGGCCTAGTCCGCAACTTGCCCGCGTTTGCTGGATTTTTGAACTCAGCCGCGCTAGGCGATACCGAAATGGTCAACTTCTCCAATATCGCGCGGGAGTGCGGCGTCACTAGTCACACGGCGAGGGGCTACTACGAAATTCTCGAAGACGCGCTGCTCGGGCGCTGGCTGCCCGCCTTCCGCAGGCGTCCCAAGCGGAGAGTGGTTGCCGCGCCTAAGTTCTACTTCGCGGATGTCGGCGTAGTCAACCGACTCGCCCGCCGGGGCCAACTGCTGCCCGGCTCAGAGCTATACGGCAAGGCATTTGAAAACTGGGTGTTCCACGAATTGACCGCGTTTGCCGACTATCAGGCGTTCGATGGCGAACTGACCTATTGGCGGTTAGCCAGCGGGACCGAAGTTGATTTTATCTTGGGCGACATGAGGCTAGCGGTCGAGGCCAAGGCAAGCAATCACATCGTCAGCAACCACTTGAAAGGGCTGCGTAGCCTAGTAGAGGATCATCCAAGCGTCGGCCGGCGAGTGGTCGCATGCCTCGAACCCCGCGCTCGACGCACGGACGACGGTATCGACATCCTGCCCGTAGCCACCTTCGTCCAAATGCTCTGGAGCGGCAACTTCGCCTAAGCCAGCCGCTTCCACACGTCCGCCACTTGCCGGCTCTCCACCTGAACCAGCCGCGCTTCTTCGAGCACATAACCACTGAGCTGACCGCCATAGATGCAGCCCGAGTCAAGGCCGAGAAGATAAGGGCGGCCAGCGCGCTTTTTGACCACCAAGCCGCCGGGCGCGTCGTGACCAAAGACGATCAGGGGGTACTCCGGCTTGTAGAAATCGTGCCAGCGCGGGCTGGCGAGATCGTCGGAGGGCGGCCAAGTGCGGATCTTGAGGAATTCTTTGCGGCGGGTGCCTTGTAAGCCCTTTTTCGGATTGATGCCGGCGTGGACCAGCAAAAAAGCGTCTTCCGCAATGTAGAGCGGGCACTGCCGGAGCCAAGCGAGGATTTCGTCGGGAGCGGGCTGAAGTTGGGCGAGGGTGTAGCGCTGGTCGGGGAACTTCACTTTGGGCTTGCGGCCCTTCTTCAAGGCGGTTAGCTGCTTTAAGAGGCGAGCGTCGTGGTTGCCCAAGACCATCTCGGCCTCGGTATCGCAAATCAACTGCCACACCGCCAGCGGGTCAGGGCCGCGGGCAAAGGCATCGCCGGTCAGCAACAGGCGATCTTGGGCGAGGTCGTAGTCTACTTTTGCAAGGAAGGCTTCAAACTCGGCGGCGCAGCCGTGCACGTCGCCGACAAAAATGGTACGCATCTGATTTCCTTATATTTGCATTGCGGAAGGGCAAACGCTATCATACTCCCCACTCTTGAAAGATAGGCCCTGATGGAAACTGCGACCACACTCAACCCCGCTCCGGCGTCTTCCCACATAATGGCTAAGCCCTCGGGCTCGGTCTGCAACATCGACTGCAAATACTGCTTCTATCTGGAGAAGGAGAAGCTCTATCCAGACGCGCGCAAAAACTGGCGCATGTCCGACGAGACGCTCGAACTATACGTCAAGCAGTACATCGAGGCCCAAGACGTGCCGCAGGTGGACTTTGCCTGGCAGGGCGGCGAGCCGACCCTGATGGGCGTGGACTTCTTTCGCCGCGCAGTCGAGCTACAGCAGCAATACGCCAACGGCAAGCTGGTCACCAACGCATTCCAGACCAACGGCATCCTGCTCGACGACGAGTGGGGCGAGTTCCTCGCGGAAAACAAATTCCTAATCGGGCTGTCGATCGACGGGCCGCGCCCCTACCACGATCACTACCGAGTTGACAAAGGCCAGAAGCCGACCTACGACCGCGTGTACGCCGGTCTGCAAATGCTCAAAAAGCACGGAGTGGAATTCAACACCCTGACCGTGCTGCAAAACCACAACGCCGATCATCCGCTCGAAATCTACCGCTTCCTGCGCGAAGAGGGCTCGGGGTTTATGCAGTTCATTCCCATCGTCGAGCGCATCGCGCACGAGCCAGACGAGGACGGCCTAGAGTTAGTCGATCCCGAATACGAGGGCCGGGCACCAGTCTCCAAATGGTCGGTAGGATCGGGGCAGTACGGCAAGTTCCTCTGCGCGATCTTCGACGAATGGGTGCGCAACGACGTCGGCCAAGTCTTCGTGCAACTCTTTGACGTAACCCTCGGCTCGTGGCTGGGCCAAGATGCGAGCCTGTGCATCTTTGCCGAGACCTGCGGCAAGGCGCTGATCATCGAGCACAATGGCGACCTCTATTCCTGCGACCACTTCGTCTATTCGGATTATCGGCTGGGCAACGTCCACGAAGAAAGCATCCGCGACATGGTCGCCAGCCCGCAGCAGACCAAGTTCGGGCAGGACAAAAAGGACACCCTGCCCCAGTACTGCATCGAATGCGACTACCGCTTCGCCTGCAACGGCGGCTGCCCCAAGCACCGCTTTACCAAAACCCCGCGCGGCGAGGACGGCCTCAACTACCTGTGCAAGGGGTACAAAATGTACTTCGGGCACGTCGATCCCTACATGCGCTTTATGGCCAACGAACTGCGGCACGGCCGACCGGCCACCGGCGTGATGGAATGGACCCGCAAACGAGACGCGGTCAAGGCGGCCCTGCACCAAAAGGCCCCGGGCCGCAATGACCCGTGCTCCTGCGGCAGCGGCAAAAAGTACAAGCGCTGCTGTGGCCGGGCCGCATAACCGAAAGGAAGCAATGATCGATATCGAGCTAATTCCCGCAGACTGCAAGGCCGTCGTCACCATCGACGGCCAGCTTTTTACCGAATACCGCTACGGCCACTACGTGTGCCGCCCGTACTTCTATCCCGTGCTGACGCCCAGCGGCACCGGCCTCACCCGCGCCTATCCGATGGAAGGTGTCGAAGGCGAGAATCAGGATCACTACCATCATCGCGGCATCTACACAGCCCACGGCCTCGTCAACGGCCACAACCTCTGGGACGAGGGCACCGGCCACGGAGCCATGTTGCAACGGGGCGAGCCGGTAGTAGGTGCAGCCGACGGCGCAGCGCAGATCGACGGGATCGTCGATTGGTTTGGGCCGGAGGGCGAGAAGCTGTTGGAGGAACGGCGCACCATCGCCATCCGCGCCGAAGGCCCGCTGCGGATCGTGGACCAACGCAGCGAATTCCGCGCCCGCTACGGCGACGTGACCTTCGGCGACACCAAAGAAGGCGGGTTGTTTTCGATCCGGGTGCCGACCTCCATGGATGCCAAGGTCGCGGGGCAGATTGAAAATTCCGCCGGCCAAGTCTTTGAAAACGGCCAAGGCGAGGAGGTTACTTGGGGCCAGCAGGCGGCTTGGGTGGATTACTCCGGGCCGGTAGCCAATGGCGAAGAGTGGGGGCACACGGTCGTCGATCACCGCGACAACCCCCGCCATCCGACCTACTGGCACGTGCGCGGCTACGGGCTGTTTACCGCCAACCCCTTTGGAGTACACGATTTTAAGGGCGACGAGAACATCGACGAGAGCCTGACCATCCCCGGCGGCGACCAAGCCGTCTTCCGCTACCGACTGATCATCCACCCCGGCCGCAGCGTTGACGGGCACCCAGACGTGCGCCAGCTAATCGAGCAGTTCCAAGCGGGATAGGATACTATCTGCAAGAAAAAAACCGGTCTGCGGGCCGGTTTTTTTGTGCCTCGCTACGAATTCAAACGAACGGAGAGCAATGGCTAAGAACAAGCAAGACAAGCTGCGCGTCGCCCTGATCGGTGCTGGAGGGATCGCTGGGGCGCACATGCGCTATTACCACGACATAGACGACGTGGAGATGGTCGCCGCAGCGGACGTGGTCCTCGAACGAGCGCAAAAATCCTGTGAGGAATACGAAATCCCCGCAGCCTACGCCGACTACGAAGAGATGCTCCGGCAGGTCGAACCCGATGCGGTGAGCGTCTGCACGCCCAACGGCCTGCACGCCCCCTGCTCCATCGCCGCGCTCGACGCGGGTGCCCACGTCCTCGTCGAAAAGCCTTTGGCCATGAACGCGCGCGAGGGGCAGCAGATGCTCGACGCCGCGGAGAAAAGCGGCAAAAAGCTGATCATTGGCTTCCAGAACCGCTATGATCCGCGGACGCAGTTCGTCAAGAAACTCGTTGACGACGGCGAACTGGGAGCCGTCCTGTACGCCCGAGTGCAGTCCCTGCGGCGGCGCGGCATTCCCAACTGGGGCGTTTTCGGCCGCAAGGACCTACAAGGCGGCGGACCGCTGATCGACATCGGCGTCCACATGCTGGAGGCCACGCACTATGCAATGGGCTCGCCCCAACCGGTGGCAGCCAGCGGCAGCACCTATACCTACATCGGCGACAAGCCGTCCAACGTGGCCTCGATCTGGCCCAACTGGGATTACAAGACCTATACGGTAGAGGACTTAGCCGTGGGACACATCCGCTTTGCCAACGGCGCAATGCTCAGTATTGAGACTAGCTTCGCCGCCCATATCGAGAAGGGTGAGGGGAACTTCACACTGATGGGCGAGAAGGGCGGTACCACCTGGGATCCGCCGGGTTTTTTCCACGACGCCAACGACTACATGGTCAACACCCGGCCCGACTGGCTGCCCAGCGGCCCAGCAGCCGACGGCTTCGGCCAGAAGATGCGCAACTTCGTCGATTGCGTACTCTACGACGCGGAAACCCTGTCGCCCGGCGAGCACGGGCTGATGGTGCAGAAGATGATGGACGGGCTGTACGAATCCGCGGAGCAGGGGCGGGAAGTGCGGATTGAGTAGGCGTCAATCCCACTCCACCTCAACCCCCAACTCGCGCCCGCACGCCGCTAGCCCTTCCAAATCGTCCAAGGCCATCGGCACCCCTTCGCGGGTGTATTCCTCGCTCTTGCGGTACTCCATGGTGCCCGGCAGGGTCGCCTCGTCGTAGCCGCGCATGGGTTCCATGGTCTCGCGGACGCCGCGCACGAGATTGTCAACGCCAGCGCGGAAGGCGGCGGGCGGGGCGAACGCGCCAATGTCCATGACGATGATCAGACCGCCACTGCCTGCGCGGGGCCACCGCTGAGTAACGTCCCGAGCGCGGTCGCTGTTCTGACCAACGAAAGCCCCGCCCAGCGTCAAGGCCGAGCCGGTGTAGCCCATCGACTTGAAGAAAGCCGGCGGAATCAATTCCTGTAAAGCGTCGTATTCCGGGCCGCGATGATAGTCGGCCAAGATGCAGGTCGCCGCGTCGAGGATCAGCGGCGGCTCTTCTTCCGACGGGAAGCCAAAGCACAGCGGCGGGTTGCCCCAGTAGGCGGACTGCTGGCCCTTGTTGCCGCCGCCCTCGCCAAAGTAATTGGGATGGTGCCCCTGCACTGAAAAGGCGCAGCAGCCCTCCTGCATGGCGCGGCGCACGTAGTGCCCGGCCGAGCCGTAGTGTCCGTGATGACAGGCCGCGCCAAGGGAAACCTTGTATTGCTTGGCCTTCTCAATGGCCTTTTCGGTGGCCAGCATCATCGGCGCATAGCCCAAACCACCGTCGCCGTCGATGAGGACCGTGGTCTCGGTATCTTGGAGCACGCGCAGGTCGGGATTGGGGTTGACGGTGCCGTCTCGGAGGCCGCCACAATAGCCAATCATGGCGCGAGTGCCGTGCGAGCGCACGCCGCGTAGGTCGGAGTTGGACAACAGTTCAGCTAGCTGATCGGCGTGATCGGCGCGCAGCCCGGCCGCCTTGAGACAGTCGGCGGTAAAGGAGCGAAGCAGGGCCACGGGTACGCGTTTGAATTCTGCGGGGGGACGGTTCATAGAGAGTCCTTGAGTTAGAATTTGCTTACACGAACTTTAGACAATAGCCTCGCGGAGGAAGTCGTACGCACGGGCACCGCTGATCTGGTGGCGGCCCGAAAAAATGTCGGCTTCCACTCGGTGGCGAGCTGAGAAAACATCGTACACCCGGCGCGCTTTGGTCAGGCTGGAGCGCACCGCGGCAATGGGGAAGATGGGGTCGTGGGTGCCAGCTTCCACCAGCAGGGGGCGCGGGGCGATGAGACCGACTAGATCGTACATTTCGCCGAATTCAGCCAAGCCCGGCACGTAGTTGCAGGGGCAGTGCGACATGGCGAGGATGCTGTGCTGGAAGGTCGAATAGTAGCCGCTGATCACGCAGGCGCGGATGCGCTCGTCCATGCAGGTGGAGAAGAAGGTGTGCATGCCGCCGCCCGAGATGCCCATGGCCCCGAGGCGACTGGTGTCGAACTCGGGGCGGGTTTCCAAGTAATCGACCAAGCGCAGGCCATCGCGCACGCGGATGCCGACCACCGAGGTGCCCAAGTGGAAGGCGAGCATGGCCATATGGGTACAGGTCGAAGGCGCTCCCTGGCCGCGTTCCAGATAGGAGAAATCAGTCTGGCGCTCGCCAAAACCCGAAATCTCCGGAGCGGCCACGGCAAAGCCGGCGCGGCACAATGCCACGCCGAAGTCCTTGTGGTACCCGTCGGGCTCGTCGCGCTCGCCGCCGTCTTCCCACAACCCGACGATGTCCTTGACGCCGTATCCGTGACCGTGGAAAGCCACGACCGTAGGTAGAGGACCGTCGGCATCTTTGGGCAACAAGATGTACACTGGCATCTGCGCGTGGGGGCCGGTGCGCAGGATTATTTTTTGCCGCGTGTAATCTCCTTTGTCGATTTCTTCTACTTTGCGCGGTGCTAAGTTCGTCTCGTCGCCAGCTTCTACACCCAGATGCTTGGCAAGGGCGCGTCGCGTCGTTTTCTGCCAACGCCGCGCTTGGGCCAGATCTTCGGCCTTAAAGGCGCGGGGCGCTGCCGCTGGATCGTACTGTTTCCACAGCGAGGTCGCCGGTTGCAGTCGCTTTAGGGTGCGATTGTCGAGTATTTTGGAGACCATAAAGGATCCTAAGAGTGAAGCGACCGGGTGGCACTAACGGTCGCGATTTTTGCCGCTATCTCATCACTAATTCCCCAACGACCTGCACCAGTACTTCGTCGCCGATCTCGGCGCACTGGCGAGGTTCTAAGACGACAAAGCTGTTGGCGTTGAGCATGGAGCTAATGATGTGTGAGCCTTGGCGGCGGGCGGGGCGCACCCAGAACTGCCCATCTTGGTAGCGCAAGGTGGCGCGCATGTACTGGCGGCGGTCTCCGTCGTTGTCGCAGGGGCTTTCCACCTGAGCGTGCGCCTCGGGCAAGAACCACGCCGCCTGCGGATAGCCTGCAGCCTTGCGGACCGCCGGGCGCACGAACTGGAGAAAGGACATCATGCTCGACACCGGGTTGCCGGGCAGGCCGAAGTACGGCACGCCGCCGACCGTGCAGAAGACCAGCGGCTTGCCTGGTTTCATGGCCACGCGCCAGAAAATCGTCTCGGCTCCCAAGTCGTCGAGCACCTTCTTGACAAAGTCGTACTCGCCGACCGAGACGCCGCCTGAGGAGACGGCAAAGTCAGCGCGGAGCGCGGCCTCAATGGTGGCGCGGATGGCAGCTTCGTCGTCCGCTACTGTGGGCAGCATCACCGGCTCGGCTCCGTGGGCATGGCAAAAGGCGGCTAAGGCGCACGTATTGCTGTTGACAATCTGGCCTTCTCCGGGCGTCTCCTCAATCTCGACCAACTCGTCGCCAGTGGAGAGGATTGCCACGCGCGGCCGGCGATACACCGAGACGAAACTCTGCTGCACGGCGGCGAGTACGGCCAGTTCGCCAGGGCCGCATTCGGTACCGGCCTTGATGATTGGCTCGCCGCAGTGCATGTCCTCGCCGCGCCGGCGAATGTGCGCGCCGCACTCTTCAATGGCGAGAATCTCGACCCTTTGCTCAACGGGGCGGGTGTCCTCTACCGGGGCGATGGTGTCGGCTCCGGCGGGCACGGCTGCACCCGTCATAATGCGGCTGGCTTGACCGGGACCGACCGCTTTTTGCGGCACCTTACCGGCCGGTATGTCTTCAATGACTTCCAAGGCTACAGGCGCGTCGTCCCTTGCTGCGGCTACGTCTGCATGGCGCACGGCATAGCCGTCCATGGCCGAGTTGTCGCAGGGTGGATTGTCGCGGCGCGCCAACACGTCTTGGGCGAGTACGCGTCTAGTAGCTTCGAGCAACGAGACGCGCTCGGGACCGAGGACTTGTACGTGGTCGAGGACGATGGCGCGGGCTTCTTCTGGGGTAAGCATCGGGTCGCGGGGCATATAGGGTATCTATCACTCCTTATTTATGTAGGCGACAGAAGATACAGCAGAACGACGGCGATACAAATTCCTCGCGGCGGCGCGTCTAGTCCAACATGGCGCTCAACCAGAGACGGCAGCGTCGGGCGGGTCATGCTACGTGCATCTGTTGCGCCAGTCGGCGCGGATTTTGCACTTGCGGATGAATCGGGCGGGGTTGGTGCGGAAGAATGCGTGACCGTATCTACAATTTGAAGAGCAGCGTACCCATCATCGACAGCCAAGAAGTGATGACTAAGACGATAACCAAGTTAAATTTGCCGTTGAACTCGCGGCGCAATTCGCGTATTTCGACTTCAATCTTGCCTTCAAACTTGCTATCGAGCGCGTCGATCTTAGCCTCGATCCTAGTATGGTTTTCGCGCACATCTCTCTCGATGAGACTCAGGCGATGGTCAATTTGTTGCAAAACATCGCGGGTGGTGAGTTCGGAAGAAGGCTGTGGATTAGACATTTGAGCGTCCTTTGGTGTTGGGTCAAAGATAATCGGCTACATGGCGTATAGCAAAATGTAGGCCAATCGCTCAAATCGTCTTGCACTCTGAAGGACGACGTTTTGCTAGGCGATGCGGTGTAGTATGAGAGAAACAACCGTGTTGCGGTTGCACTACGTGGATTTTAGACCGAAAATCACATCGGTTCCTGCTATTTCACCGACACCCTACACAAAATTGACAAAATCGTGGCGCACCCACAGCAGGTTGATCAGCCCCAGCACAAACCCCGCAATCACCAACCACTTGAGACGGCGACCGTGCCGCCGACCAATGCCGCGCAAATAGAGATAGATACCAAAGACAAACCACGTCGGCAGAGCCAGCCAGATCTTGGTATCCCCGCCCGCGAGGTATTCACCCGGCGCGCCAAAGAGCCAAATCGCGCCCATGCCCAAACCCAAGGTAAAGAACGAAAAGCCCCCGCCGGCAAAGCGAAAGGTCGCCGCCGCAGCCGTGTCAAGCGCGGGCAGGTAGCTGTTGAGCTGGCCCTTTTTCAGGGCTTGGTGTTGGACGAGGTAGCCGACTGCCGAGCAGAATGCCAATGCGAAACCCACGTGCCCGAGCAGCGTCAGTACCACGTGGATGCCGAGGAAGGGATATTCCACGAGAATCGACTCGGCCTCCTCAAAGCGGAGGGGCATCAGCAACGGATAGAGCAGGCCGAGAAAGGCGAGAGGCGCGGTCAGCAGTCCAAGGTGGCGGATGCGCGCATAGCGCTCGCCGAGCAAACCCGCGACCACCAAGGCCATGACCAGCGAGGCCATGATCACCAACATATTGGCGAAGAGAGCTTGGCCAGAAAGCGCGAAGTGCAGTACGATGCTGATCGCGTGTACGGCCAGCCCCAGCTTCAAGCTCTTGCGTCCCAGCGCGTCCCAGCCACTCTTGTGCCAGAGGAAGTGCCCTTGAAACAGCAGCGCGGCAGCCAAGTAGAACGCCAAGGCGATGACGAGAGAGACAATACAGAACGTCGTCACGATTCTTCCTCCTCAGCCTCGTCGAGCCGGAAGAGACGGCGCACCGTATCGAGGCGGACATAGCCCTCGTCGTCATTGGCGAACTCGCGGATTTGCACGAGCGGGTCGTGCAGGAGCTTGTTGGCGTAACCGCGCAAGATGCCCTCGACGAGTTGGCGCTCGTCAGTGGAGAGCGGGCCGAGTTGGGAGGTCCAGCGCGCAAGTTCTTGCTCCTGAAGGTTAGCAGCGCGCTGGCGCAAAGCGCGGATTAACGAGCCGGTACCCAAGGCGTTGAACCAGTGCAAAAACTCCTTTAGCTCGTGGTCGATAATGGTTTGCACGCAGCGTATCTCTCCTTCGCGCTCTTGGCGGTTGGCGGCAACGACTTGTTCGAGACTGTCCATGTCGAACAGGAAGACATTGTCGATGTCGCGCGCGGCTGGGTCGATGTCGCGCGGCACGGCAATGTCGATGAGGAACAGCGGGCGTCCTCGACGTTGCTCCATAGCCCGGCGCAAGTCAGCGGGCCGAATGACGTAGTCCGTGGCCGCGGTCGCCGAAATGATGATGTCAACGACAGCGAGTTGAGCGGCTAGTTCCTCAAACGACACGGCCTCGCCGCCCAACTGGCTCGCCAGCGACTGGGAGCGGGCAAAAGTGCGGCTGCTGACCAACAGCCGCTCGACGCCAGAGTCAACCAAATACTGGGCCGTGAGCGCGCCCATCTCGCCAGCGCCGACCAAGAGCACGCAACAGCCCGTCAGGTTTTCAAAGACCTGGCCGGCTAGCTCGACCGCAGCCGTGCCAATCGACAGCCGACCGCGGCCAATCTCCGTTTCAGCGCGCGCGCGTTTACCCACGCGCAGGGAGCGCTGGAACAGTTCGTTGAGCAACAGGCGCGCCGAGCCATTTTGCTGGGCCATTTCCAGCGCGCGGCGCACTTGCCCGAGTATCTCGGACTCGCCGACGACGAGGGAGTCAATGCCGCTGGCGACGCGAAAAAGATGCACGGCCGCGTCTGAGTCGTTGAGCTGGTAGAAGTGGGATTCGAGCGCCGCGACATCTACGCCTTGGCATTCGGCGAGAAAGCGGCGCACTTGGGCCAGCCCGCTGTCGCCACCGGCAGCCAAGTACAGCTCGGAGCGGTTGCAGGTGGAGAGGATGGCTGCTTCGTGCAGTCCGTAGTCGCCGACGAGCCGGGCTAGGGCCGAAGGCTGGTCGCTTTCGGGGAAGGCCAGCCGCTCGCGAATTTCCACCGGCGCGGTGTGGTGATTGATTCCTAAAGTCAGTATATGCACAGCGTTAAAAGTACTTATTCTACTGAGAAACCGCGAACCTAACGCGCGAAAGGATGCGGCCATGGTCAAATACCTGTCGGTCGGTTTGATACTCTTAGGTGCGGCAGCCGATGTGGATGCCGGGGCTTGGACGTTGCAGAGAGGTCAGGTCTGGGGCAAGCTCACGTATTTCCAGCAGCACACACAGGAGTGGTACGTCGGCAAGGGGCGCTTTGGCGCGCCTGGTACCCGCGCCCCCTACGACTTTGACGGGCAATACGAATCGCGGGCCGTCTTTTTCGAGAGCATGTACGGCGTCACCGACCGCTTAGACCTCGGCGTGCAGGTTCCCTATTTCGACCAATCCTTTGCCAACGCCGCGTTCGCCGAACCCCGCACGGACACCGGCCTGAGCGACATCCGCGCCTTGGCCAAATTCCGCCTCTTGGCCAAGCCTTTGGTCCTCGCGTTCAAAACCGGCGTCAAAGTACCAACCGGAGAGTTCAAAAACGAAGACGGGTTAATCCCGGTGGGCGAGGGGCAGTGGGACTTCGACTTCGTCGGGCAGGTGGGGCGCTCCTTTTGGCCACTGCCCTTGCACGGCAACATCGACCTCGGCTATCGCGTCCGCACCCGCAACGAGCAGATCGACCGCGACCCCGGCGACGAGTGGTTTCTCAATGCCGAGATGGGCTACCAACTCGTGCGCCCGCTCATGCTGCTGGGCAAATGCGAGGTGCTCCGCAGCAAACCAGCGGTCGTCTTCGGCGGCATTGAAGCCGAGATCAAGCGCATCACCTATCTAACGCCGGCTCTGCTCTACGCCGTCGGCCAGCGCACAACTGTCGAGGCGGCGGTGCGCTTCTCGCTCAACGGGCGCAATTTTCCGGCCGGGCGGCAGTTCGTCTTGGGGTTAGCGACGACGTTGGGAAAAGGCTAGCGGCGCAGTTTGGCCAAGCGCTGTTGGATCGCCTCAGCCATGTCTGGCCGCTGGCGAATGACGGCATCGAAGTGGGGTTTGGCCTCGGAGGAGCGGCCCAGCATCTCCAACACCAATCCCAAGTTAAAATGAGCCTCGGCAAAATCGGGGTTGCTCTGCAAGGCTCGTTCAAAGTGGGCGACGGCCCGCTCCCATTCGCGGCTTTGAGCTAGCGCGATGCCAAAGTTCACGTGCGCCTCCGGGTAATCCGGGTTGTACTCCAGCGCTAACTCAAAATGCTCCAGCGCCAACGGACGCTGGCCGGAGCGCATGTAGAACATGGCCAAGGTGTGGCGGGTGTCCCAGTCTCGAGGGTCGGCTTCGAGTAGCTTCTTGTAGCCGTCGATTTCCTGCCCCAGCCACTTGCGGTAGAAGTCGCGGCGGAGTCGCCCTAGGTCTTCGGGACGGCGCGGCAAAATCTGCAGTGTCAGGTCGCCCATCTCGTCAATCGAGTGCAGCCCGTAGCGCACCCGCACGGGTGGATCGTGAGGCTGGCGAGGGTTTTGCGCGGAGTTGTCGTACGCGTATTCCATGACCAGCGTCGCGCCAGTCGGCAAGAAGACGGGCGCGGCAAATCGGTAGTCGTCTTGCCAGTTAAAGTCCCAGTCCTCAATCCATATAAGCCACTCCCGCTCTCCGTTGGGCAACTCGGCGTACGCTCGGATTTCCCGACCGAGGTAATGGGCGTGCGGATAAATGGTCAAAACCTCGACGTCCACGGGCAGCCGATACGCATCGCGGATCCAATGGTCGCTCGCGCCAGCCGGTATATCTAGGTCCTTGCGGCCCAAGCGCAGCATGGCCGGGCGTCTCTTGGGCGGCGCATCGGCAAAGAACAGGCCAACGCGGGCCTCGATGGATTCCTCTTTGCCGGTCGGCAACATGTGCAACTGTAGTAGCAAGTCCGTGCCTGGATCGAGCCGCCAAGCCAAGCTATCGCTGCCGGGGTACGGAGTCTTGCCTTGCGTCCAGCCGAGAAAGTGCCCGTCGGCATCCTCGGCCTCGCCAAAACTCATGCCATCAAAGCCCGGAGCACCGTCGCGTCCGTCGCGCCGCCGCGCCGCGCCGCTGCGGTCGATCATCATGGTGGCGTGGTGGACGATGCGCGCGTTGCCCGGCTTGAACTCTAGAGCCTTGACGTAGCGCGTTGAATCAACGGGCAGCGGGATGGCGAAGTTGCGAAAGACATCTGGGCCGTCGGCCCGCAGGGTGTAGGCCGATGTCATGGAGGCGATTAAATCGGGCTGACCTAGCTCCCATTCACTCTCCCACTGGGGCAGCGGCGGCAAATCGGCGGGACTACCCTCCTGCTTGCCGTGGTCAACCCAGCGGCGGATGGTGGCGACCTGCACCGCGCTCAATCCACGCTCGCCGACAAAGTTACCGTAGCCGCGCTTGGGCTTCCACGGCGGCATGTAGCGGGTCTCTGTAACAAAGGCGATTTGCTCGGCACGCGCGTTCACATCCTCATAGCTGAGTAAGTCAAAGGGAGCCGGGCCGGCGGGCCGGTGGCAGGGGGCGCAGTTGTGAAAGACGATCGGCGCAATGTCGCGGTTGAAGGTCGGCGCTTCTCCTTCACTGCATCCAAAACAGACCAGGAATACCCAATAGCGCGTCATTGCAGATCGGCGATAAAGCAGCCAATCGCCTCGGTGGCGCTCGGGTCTGGAGGACGGCCAGCGAGGGCGGCCGCTAGGGCGTTTGCGAGGTCGTTCCGGGTCGGCTGTGGGCGCATCTGGTCCAAGGCCATGTAGCGGTCGTCAATGCGGCCCCGATAGACGATGTTGCCGCGCGCACCTAACACCACGGCTTCTGGGGTCACACTCGCGCCGACTCTTTTGACGAGCGCGTGCTGCACATCCCGCAGAGCTTGGCCCGGCAAGCTGTATTCTTCGCCGTGACGGCGGATGACGTCCACATCCTCGCGGCGGTCGGGATACACCAAGTAGAACGCAACGCCTTGCGGCTGGAAGCGAGCGTGGAGACGCGCTATGGTCGGAGCATAGCGGTTGGAGATGGGGCAATCGGTCTGGACGAAGAGCAAAACCGCAGCGGGGGCGCGGTTGACAAAGGGATCAACCGGATTACCCGCCAAGTCGAGGGCTTTGGGGGAATCGGGACGGCAGCCCACCAACAGCAGGAACGCGAGAATAGCTAAGATCATAAAAAAAGAAAACGGATATTGGGCACCGACGGCAAGACTGTCGGTTTGAGCATTTTTATTAGGTGGGGAATGACTTTGCCCCTTACATTGTCTAATAATATGCCAGAGCAAGTGGGCACAGACCGCGCCCTAATCGACCAAGCGCGCACAGGCGACGAAGCGGCCTTGCGCGCCCTAATCGAGCGCTATGAGCCTCAAGTAGCTGCCACAGTCGTGGGCATGTTGGGGCCAGGCGACGAGGCCGACGACGTGGGGCAGGAAACCTTTGTCCGCTTCTACCAATCGCTGGACAAGTTTCGCGGCGACGCGGCGCTGGGCACCTATTTGACGCGCATTGCCATCAACCTCTCGCTCAACGCGCTAGAGCGCCGCAAGCGGCAGCGCTGGCGCTTCTGGAGCCGCGACGACGAACAGGCCCCGCCTGAGCCAAGCGTTGATGGCCGCGACGAACAGGCCGCGAGCGAACGGGCGCAAGCAGTGCAGGCGGCCCTCGATCAGCTCAAACCAGCCTTCCGAGCGGTCGTGGTGCTGCGAATGATCGAGGGTTATTCGACGAAGGAAACGGCCGCGCTGTTGGAGATCGCTGAGGGCACGGTGCTCTCGCGGCTCGCGCGCGGCATGAAACAGCTAGAGACCATCCTCAAAGACGAGGCCCTATATGACTGACAGCTATCGCAGCGAAATGCTAAGGGCGCTGACTGGCGAATTGAGCGCAAGCGAACGCGAAGCATTCGAGCGCGCCCTAGCTACCGACGACGCGCTCCGCGCCGAATGGGAGCGCCTGCAAAAAGTCAGCGGCCTTTTGCAGGAAAGCCGCGCCGACTCGTTCCGGCCGTTCTTTGCCACCCGCGTTGCGCAGCGCATCAAAA
>JAJEEZ010000490.1:0-3726 GCA_022820705.1 Candidatus Latescibacterota bacterium
CTGAGGCGCTCGGCTAGGCGGACGCTGTATTCGACGTCAAAGGCCATTTAGCAGTCGAGCATCAGTTCGCAGTCGTCGCCGATCAACTCGCGGACTTCGGCAACTCGCCGCTCGTTCTGGTCTAGGCCCCACAGGCCGTCGGCAGGGCCGTACTGGCAGGGGAGTTTGAAGGCGTGGAAGCCCAACTCGCGGTACCAATCGACATCGTCGCCGGTGGCGTAGGTGAAAATTCGCTCGCGGGCTGGGCCGCCGATGAGTTGGTACACGGGCTTTTGCTGCAGCTTGCCGGCCAGATCCCACAGCGCTAGGTCCACGGCGCTGATGGCAACAGTGGCAATGCCGACGGTGCCGAAGGGTTTGGAGACGCGGAACATCATATCCCACAACTTGTCGATGGCTAGGCAGTCTTCGCCTATGAGGATGTGGGCGAAGGCGTCTTCGATGACCGCAGCAGTGGGCCGACCAGCCGCCGTGCCCAAGCCCCAAGTACCGTCCTCGGCTGTTACTTTGACTGCGAAGCCGGGCCATTGCCGGGCACCGTAGAGTTGACGCCGGGGCTTGAAGCGAGGGAAGCGCGACATCGGATTGGCTACTTCGATTTCGGTGGGCCAAGCCTTGCGGCGGGGTTGGCTCTGTTGGGCCGGGGCCGTCGAAGCCGAAAGCGTCGAGCCGGCTTGAGAACGGGCGCGGAGCGAAGGGCCGTCGGGGCGTTGGATGCGGACTAGGTCGATGGATTTGATTTTCATTGCTTTAGATGCCTTAGAGCTAAATTGCTGTGAATGTATCCATGATGTTAGTATAGAACAATCTTGGAACCCTGCGAAAGGAAGGATTGATCTGATGAGTTGCAATAACCAACTTCTCGGACGCGGGCAACGACGAAAGCCTTTAGAAGCCTCAAGGAGATCGCGATGCGTTTTTTTAACACGGCTGGTCCGGTTCGGTCTGAAGAGCACTATCACATCCCGCCGTTGGACCGCTTGAATCTGGACGGGGTGCTGACCCTCATTCAGCAAAAAAAGTACTTCGTCCTCTATGCGCCGCGGCAAACGGGCAAGACTTCGGCCCTGCTGGCGTTGCGCGATCTGCTCAACGCCGAAGGGGTGTATCGCTGCGTGTACGTCAATGTGGAAAGTGGGCAGGCTCTGCGCGAAGATGTGGAGCAGGTCATGCGCACCTTGTTGGCCGGGTTGGCGTCGCGGGCGCGTTTGACGTTGGGCGACGAATTTTTAGGCAAAGTCTGGTCGGGTATCCTTGCCAAGGTTGGACCGGGTATTGCGTTGCAGGAGGCATTGACGCGCTGGTCGGAGGCGAGCCCCAAACCGCTGGTGCTGCTCATCGACGAGATCGACGCCCTTATCGGCGATTCGCTGCTGTCGGTGCTCCGTCAGTTGCGTTCGGGGTACGATTTGCGGCCGGAGGGATTTCCGCAGAGCGTGGTGCTGTGCGGGGTGCGCGATGTGCGCGACTATCGCATTCAATCCACCGCGGAGAATGCGATTATCGCCGGCGGCAGTGCGTTCAATATTAAGGCGCAGTCGCTGCGGCTGGGCGATTTTCCACGGGAGGAGGTATTGACGTTGCTCGGGCAGCACACCGCAGAGACGGGGCAGGTGTTTGCTGACGAGGCGCTGGACACGGTTTGGACGCAGACGCAAGGGCAGCCGTGGCTGGTCAATGCGCTGGCCGACGAAGCCTGTTTTCGCGGCGAATTCGCCGAAGCATGGCATCGGCCGGTCTCCGCCGAAGCTATCCTTGCGGCGCAAGAGCAACTGATCCTGCGGCGCGAGACGCATCTGGACCAGTTGGCCGACAAGCTCAAGGAGGAGCGGGTGCGGCGGGTGGTTGAACCGCTCTTGAGCGGCGGCGAAGTGCGCCACTTCACCGACCGCGACATTGAGTATGTGCGGGATCTGGGGCTGGTGGCGCAGGATCGCCCGTATCGCATCGCCAATCCGATCTACGCGGAAGTGGTGCCGCGCGAACTGACGTGGGTGGTGCAAGAGGAGTTTGAGCAAGAAACGGCTTGGTATGTCGATGCCGAGGGCGGCTTGGACGTGGTCGAGTTGTTGGCGGCGTTTCAGGCGTTCTTCCGCGAGCATTCCGAGCACTGGGTTGAGCGGTTCGCGTACAAGGAAGCGGGGCCACAGCTTCTGCTTCAGGCGTTTTTACAGCGCGTTGTGAATAGCGGCGGTCGAATTGAGCGGGAGTATGGCTTGGGTCGGATGCGGACGGACTTACTGATCGTGTGGCCGCAGGGCGAGCAGAAGCGTCGGTTCGTCGTCGAGTGCAAGCTACTGCACAAGAGCTTAGAGCAGACGGTTGCCACGGGGTTGGAACATGGAACAGACCGCGGCTTACATGGATCGGTGCGAAGCAGAAGCGGGGCATCTGGTGATCTTCGACCGGGGCGAAGGAGATTGGGCAGAAAAAGTGTTCCACCGCCGCGAGTCGGCAGCCAATGGTGCCGTCATCCACGTGTGGGGTATGTGATGGAGGAGTGAGCGCCGACGATCCTGAGATTGGCCCCATCCGGTCGGATTTAACCTCGCAAAATGCTCGGTACCAAGACCTTTCGATAGCTCCGCAAAGGAGCCAGCGGGGGTTTTAAGAACGCTTTCTAAGCGGGATTAGCGGGTAGTCTGCTGGTGGCTTTTGATTGGTGGTGGCTTTAGTCCTTGTCTTGCTTTTTCGCTTCCCTAATGATTGACTTCAAGAGTTTTCCGACACTCCCAGCCTGGTCGAATTGCTCAATAGGAACAGAAAGAATTTTTCCATCCATTCGAACACTGATGTCGCTATGCGTCATCCTAAACCAACTCCCATCAAATTGAAACTGATACTGCCCAACGTCACTGAGGCCTTCCTTAGTATGAACTATATTGGACGCCTTTCTTAGCCTACTAATACGGGCCTTCATTAAATGATTATTGGATAAGTCTTGGACTAAGGCTTGAAAGTCACGAACATCAGTTATAGTAGCTTGGGCTGCCTGATAAACAATGCCATGGGATTGAGGGACAAGGGAACACCAGCGAACAGACTCATCTGCAATATTATTGGCACGTTGAACTATTTGGCGAGCTATTCCAAGATCCATACTTTCCAGTTCACCGAACCAAGTAGCAATGAGTTTCACCCCAATATGGTACTCCTGAGCTATTTGTAGCTCTAGGATATGAGCGACCGTATCGCCGGGGAAGTCCTCTACAAACTTGTTGTACTCATGGATAAGGGGCAAAATGCGGGGTTCAAAATTCTGGGACAATTCCAAGACAGCATTCGGAATCTCTTCCTTCTTTATCTTTTCTACTTTCCTTGCTTGAAGGATAGACCCAACAAGGCCGCCTACAGCAACAGTAGATCCAAAAGCTCGGGCCCCCTTGTCCTTGCTGCCGATTGCTACCGTCGCACCTCCCGCCGTAACAAGCCCCCACAAGGCTGCGTCTTCTCCTAAAGCATCTTTTTTGCCCATTAAGACATCGAACAAGAGTTGCCTCTCTTTCCAGTAGGCCTCCATCCCGTCTTTATACAGCATGAATCTGTAAGACATGGCCTTCTTAGCCACATCTGTCCTTGGAAATTCCGTTACGACTTTATCGTACCACTCACGGGCCATAGTAAACTGATTGATATGGGAAGTGTATATGCTCCACTGTTTCGGAGGGTCCCACCAAAACTGAGCGTTAAGAAGATAGGATTGAGCCGATACATCACTCACCTCTT
>JAJEEZ010000017.1:0-2691 GCA_022820705.1 Candidatus Latescibacterota bacterium
AACAGCACCCCCGCCAACAGTGCATTGGCCAAAAGCTGGATTAGCTGGTCGTCGAGAAAAAAGAGATGACCTGCGGCAAAGCGCCCCATCGCCTCCTCGAGGCCAATGACAAAAAGTATGAAGATAACCGTGAAAAGCTGGACCGCGGTCTTCCACTTGGCCAAACGCGAGGTGACCATCGGGCGGCCCCGGTATATCCCGTAGAGGCGCATGCCCGTGATCAGGATGTCGCGCCCGACGATGGGCAACACCAGCCAAAAATTGACCATTCTGTTCAACGCTAGGGCAATGAGTGCCGAAGTTACCAATATCTTGTCGGCCAACGGGTCCAAGAAGCGGCCCAGCGGCGTTACTTGGTTGCCAGCGCGCGCGAGTTTGCCATCGTAGAAATCGGTCAGCGAGGCTGCGCTGAAGACTACGAAGGCAAGACTTTTCAAATACCAAGTATCGGTGAACAGCAGCAGCAAAAACAGCGGCGTCAAACCGATCCTGAGCGCGGTCAGTCCATTGGGCAAATTAAAAATATCGCGCCGATTCATTTCTACCTCACAGCGAAGATCGACCAGCAAAGGCCAGCGAAAGAGTGACGCTGTCGGCCAAGTCCAAATCCGCGCCCACCGGCAGGCCGCGCGCCAGCCTCGACACCTTGGTCAGCGGCATGAGTTGCTGGGCGATGAAGTGAGCGGTGGCATCGCCCTCGGCATTGGCATTGAGCGCGAGCATTACCTCCTGCACGCCCTGCTGACGCACGCGCTCGACCAAGGAGTCGATGTGCAAATCCTCGGGCAGCACTCCGTCTTGCGGGGAGAGCACTCCGCCGAGCACGTGATACGCTCCAGAGTAAAACTGACTCATCTCAAAGGCCAACACGTCGCTGGCTTCGGCTACCACGCAGATGAACTGCTGGTCGCGCCGGATGTCTCGACAGACTTCGCATAGGGGCTCGCCTTTTTGGGTGAAGTTGTAGCAGGTGACGCAGTGTTCAATTTGGTCTTTGGCGGCAATAAGTGCCTTAGCGAGCAACTCGGCTTCCTCGCGCGGCCTCTTGACCACATAGAGCGCCAAGCGCTGCGCTGTCTTGCGACCGATGCCGGGCAGCTTGGCAAATGCGACGATCAAATTTTCGAGAGCCAGCGGTTCCATGCGATTTCTCAGACGACTAACTCGCCGTCAAAAGCGTCGAGCACCGAGCGGAGGGTGGGATCGGATTCGGGCTGGCTTGCCGCCTGCGGGGCCGGTTGCTCTCCTTTCTCTGCGACGACATCCAAGCGCAGCCGCCACCCGTATTTTACCTCGGCTATCTCTTCTATGATTTTTCGGTCTTTGATCACTTTGGTCATGGCAAAGCGCTGGTCGGCACCGAAGCTCAGCTTGAGTACATGGCCTTCTAGATTGTCTAAGGCCGCCCCATTAAGAAAAGAGGCCAGCGACCGCTTCGCGGCACCTACGGCATTAACTAGCTCGGTCCAATTAGTGCGCACCTGATCAAAGCTCGGTGCGGCAGCACTAGCGGCATTGCCTGACTCAGCCGGAACAGCGACTTGTTGCTGGGCCGGGGGCGGAGGTGCGGCTTGTTCGTTGCGACTACTTGGGGGCGGGGACGAGACCGGTTCGCTCCCACCGCTTGGCAGCGGAGGCGGAGCCGATTCGCTCCGACCACTGCTTGGACGCGGAGGCGCAGCCGGGCGCGGCGCAGCCCCTTCGAGTGACTGCAAGCGGCGCAGCAGTTGGCCCACATCGACAGCCCGACCCATCAGCGCCAGATGCACCAAGGCGATTTCTAGGCGGAAGCGCGGCTGTAGCGAACGCTTTAGATCCGCTTCTAAATCCAATAGCGACTGCATCATGCGCAGCAGATCTTCAACCGCCATAGCGGCGGCAAGCTCGCCACAGCGGCGGCGGGCGTCTTCGGCCATATCCAATTCGTCGGTCCCGCCCTGTATCTTGGCAAAGAGCAGGTGGCGCAAAAGCTCGACTAGGCCATAGACAAACTCCTCAATATCGACCCCTTCGTCAACGGCTTGGCCGACGACATCCAAGACCCGTGCGGGGGCCGCTTCGCGCATGGCGTCTAGCAATTCAAAGTAGAGGCCGCGATCGACGAGACCCAATACCTGCACCACGGCTTGCTGCGACACCTCCGCGCCTAATGAGACCACTTGATCGAGTAGGCTCTCGGCGTCGCGCAAGGCACCGTCCGCGCGGCTAGCTAACAAATGGAGCGCCCCCTCTTCGACCGCAATGCCCTCGGCTTGGGCAATGGTGCCGAGATGGGCGGCGATCTGTCCGCTTGAGATGCGGCGAAAATTGAAGCGCTGACAACGCGAGAGAATCGTGTCGGGAACCGACTGCACTTCTGTGGTGGCGAAGATGAAAACCACGTGCTCCGGCGGCTCCTCCAGCGTCTTCAACAGCGCATTGAATGCCGCGGTCGAGAGCATGTGAACTTCGTCGATGATGTAGATCTTATAGACGCCTGCGGTCGCGGCATAGCGCACGACCTCGCGCAATTCGCGGACGTCATCGACGCTGTTGTTGGAGGCCCCGTCGATCTCCAGCACGTTCATGCTGGTGGAAGCGGCGATGCTCTGGCAGGAATCGCACGCCTCACAGGAATTGCCGTCGCGGAGGTCGGTACAGTTGAGGACCTTGGCGAGAATTCGCGCGGTTGTGGTCTTGCCCACGCCGCGA
>JAJEEZ010000500.1:0-9137 GCA_022820705.1 Candidatus Latescibacterota bacterium
CTTTTGGCCGACGGAGAGACGGTGTTCCGCGCCAGTGAAATGATAGACGTGAGCTTGGAGCGAGACGACTATGCGGGTTTTGTGCGCGGCCCTGACGCGGGCTATCAGTTAAGAATGCCCCATTGGGGGAACGAGTGGCCCGCGGCTCGTTTTCTCGGCGGCGAATGGTGGGGCACGGCCGTAGAAAGCGACCTGATCGTACTGGAGCTAGCGGGAGAAGGGACGCTAGAACTGAGCGCTGACCAGCACGTCGAAGCGCAAAAGGGGACGCAGCCGCGTCCCAAGCACTACGCCTTGTACCCCAACGCGCCCAACCCGTTCAACCCGACGACCAAAATTCGCTTTGATTTGCCCACTTCCGGCTTGGTGCGGCTAACGGTGTACAATGTCTTGGGGCAGGAGGTTGAGCGGCTGGTGGAGAGGCGGATGCTGCCGGGGCGGCACGAGGTGGAATGGGACGCGTCCGGCTACTGCAGCGGCCTCTACTTCTACGCGCTCAAAGCCGATTCCTACCGCGCGCAGCACAAGATGCTTCTGTTGCGCTGACTACTTTTCGATGACGTAGCGCAGTATGTCCGCGACTTGCTCGGGCGCATCGGCCACGGCGAGCGCGGCCGCATCCACCTCCTTGAGCGCGTGTTGCAACTCGGGTGGGTGGAGAACGATCAGCGGCTTGTTGCAGGCGGCGGCAAACCCCGCGTCAAAGGCTGCGTTCCACTGGCGGTACTGGTCGCCGAAGCGCACTACCACCACGTCGGCGTCGCGGACTAGGGTGCGGGTGCGGATGGCGTTGAGCTGCGCGCCTTTGTGATCCTTCCAAAAGCTGCTTTCCTCCGGCCCGAGAATGTCGGTGCCGCAGTTGTCGCTGGCCGCGTGATCAGTGACCGGAGCGGAGAATTCGACTGGCAGGTCGCTGGCCGCTTGGATGATGCGCTCGCGCCAGTCGCTGTGAATCTCGCCGGATAGATAGACCTTCCACTGTTTGGACATGGGGTTCCTTTTGGCGTGGTGAGTGGGATGGTAGAAGGCGGATGCCGCAATTTGTCGCGATTGCGGCCAGCCGCTATCTTTTTTGCGATGTTAAGGCCGTAGTCAGGCGATGTCAACCTAGGAGAGTTTGCCATGAAATCGGCACTTGAACTGGCCATGGAAAAGGCCGACGCCGCAGTCGGGGGCGCAGAGGGGATTAAGCTGACAGACGAACAGAAAGAGGCTATCGACGAGGTGCGCAAGCAGTACGAGGCCAAGTGGGCCGAGCAAGAAATCGCGCTCAAGGGGCAGCTAGAGCAGGCCACGGGTGCAGACCCGCAGGCTCTCGCCGAAGCGCGACGCCAAGTGCAGGAGCAAATGAGCAAAGTTCGCAATGAGCTTTTTGCCGAGCGCGACGCCAAAATAGAGGCGATTCGCAACCAGTAGGGCGCGGCTACTCTTTAACCCACCGGGGCTAACTATGCAGCCAAATTACGCAGTCGATATGAGGTTGAACATCCGCACGCCTATGCGGGATGGCGTTGATCTTTCTTCCGACATCTATCTGCCGAAGGCATCGGGTAGGTTTCCGACCGTGTTGATGCGCACGCCGTACGACAACAACACGTCGCTCCTGATCGAGAAAGCCATGCGGCTGGCCAATAGCGGTTATGCCTGCGTCATCCAAGACGTGCGGGGGCGCTGGGACTCCGACGGCGTTCACTACGCGCTGTTCGGCCACGGCCCAGACGGTTTTGATACGCAGGAATGGATTGGCCAGCAGGAGTGGAGCGACGGCAAGATCGGCATGGCCGGAGGCTCGTACCTCGGATGGGTGCAATGGCAGAGCGCGCCGCACCGCAGCCAGTACCTGACGTGCATAGCGCCAAGGGTGATGTGCGGCGATCTGTACTCGGGCCTAATTCACCCCGGTGGGGCGTTCCAGCTCAACGTCGCTCTCACGTGGGGGATGCGCACCAATGGCCGCACCGCCCAGAGCATCGAGTACCACAACTGGACGGAGGCCTTCCGCTCGATCCCCCTCATCGACATGGATCAACAGGCGGGCCGCACGCTACAGTTTTGGCGGGATTGGGTAACGCACAGCGAATACGATTCCTACTGGGACGAGGTCAACGTCGAAAACAAGTGGGGCGAAATCGCGGCCCCCGCGCTGATAATGGGAGGATGGTACGACCTGTACTCCCACAACACCTTTATTAACTTCAACGGTCTAAGGCTGCATGGGCGGACGCCCGAAGCTAGGCAAAGTCAGCTCATCGTCGGTCCTTGGCCGCATGCGCTCAGTGTTTCTACCAAGACGGGTGACATCGACTTCGGCGCGAACTCGCTGTACGACTTGGAAGATTTGGAGTTGCGTTGGTTTGATTATTGGCTGAAGGGCATTGACAACGGCATCGTCGGCGAGGCCCCGCTGCGGCTTTTCATAATGGGCGTCAATGAATGGAGAGACGAGAGCGAATGGCCGCTGGCTAGGACCGACTGGCAAAAGTGGTATCTGCACTCTGCTGGCAACGCCAACACGCTGTTGGGCGATGGCCGTCTAGCGCCGGAGGAACCGGGCGACGAGCCGGCAGATCACTTTGTGTACGATCCCGATTTTCCCGTGCAAACCGTGGGCGGCAACAACTGTTGCTCGCCCCACATTGTGCCTTGGGGGCCGTACGACCAGCGCGATGTGGAGATGAGGTCCGACGTGCTCTGTTACACTAGCGATTCTTTGGAAGCTGACCTTGAAGTGACGGGGCCGATCAAGGTCGTTCTATATGCGGCTACAGACGGGCTAGATACTGACTGGACTGCTAAACTGGTAGATGTGTCAGCCAGTGGGTACGCCAAGAATCTCTGCGATGGCATCGTCCGGGCGCGCTACCGCGAGGGCTTTGCCGCGCCCAAGTTGCTCCAGCCCGAGCAAACGTACCAGTACGAGATTGATCTCGCCGTCACCGGCAATGTTTTCAGGAAGGGACACAGGATCAGGATCGAAGTGTCCTCGTCCAATTTCCCGCGCTTCGACAGAAACCACAACACCGGCAACGACCTCGGCACGGATACTGAAATGCGCAGCGCGCAACAGACGGTGCAACACTCCAGAGCGCATCCGTCTCATGTGCTGTTGCCGGTGATTCCGCGCTAGTAGATAGCGGTTATTGCCACCCAATTTTCACGGGTATCAAGCACCTGTAGCGAGTATCGGCGACAATTGACAGTGCAAATTTTAGGGCCTACTATCTGAATAAAAACAGCATACCTATCTCGCTTGGGGCGCGACTCTGCGCCTTCGGCGACCGAACTACATTAATTAAGGAGAACAAGACATGGCGGAAACCGCCCGCTTGCAGGCCGACGATCAGATCGTCGAGCTGCCCGTCGTCGTCGGGAGCGAGGGCGAAAAGGCGCTCGATATTGCCAAATTGCGCGCTGAGACTGGGTATATCGCCCTAGATCCTGGTTACGGCAATACGGGCTCTTGCCAGAGTGATATCACCTTTATCGACGGCGATGCAGGCATCCTGCGCTATCGGGGCTACGCGATCGAGGATTTGGCCGAGTACAGCCGCTTCATCGAGGTCGCCCATTTGCTGATCTGGGGCGAGTTGCCCAACGCCGCACAGCTAGACGAGTTCAGTGCGCTGCTGACCAAGCACCAGATGCTGCGCGAGGAAGTAAAGCAACACTTCAGCCTCTTTCCACCCAACTCGCCGCCGATGGCCGTGTTGTCCTCGGTGCTCAACGCCTTGAGCTGCTACTATCCCGAGTTGTTGGAAATTCAGGACGAGGAGACTTTCATCGAAGCGGCCGCGCGCATCATGTCCAAGGTCCGCACCATTGCCGCCTATTCCTACCGCCAGCAGTTGGGCCACCACATCGAGTACCCGCACCCGAGGAAGCGGTACGCGGAGAATTTTCTGCACATGATGTTCAGCCAGCCGCACAACGAGTTTGATGCGGACCCGGCGCTGGTTGACGCGCTGGATTTGATCTTCCTCCTCCACGCCGACCACGAGCAGAATTGCAGCACCTCCACGGTGCGGATGGTCGGCAGCAGTGAAGCCAATCTCTTCGCCTCGGTAGCGGCGGGCGTCTCCGCCCTGTGGGGGCCGCTGCACGGTGGGGCGAATGTGGCGGTGGTGAACATGCTAGAGACAATCCGCGAAGAAAACATCTCGGTCGGCGACTACGTCGCACAGGTCAAGGACAAAAAAGCCGGGATCCGCCTGATGGGGTTCGGGCATCGGGTGTACAAGAACTTTGACCCGCGCGCCAAGATCATCAAAAAGAGCTGCGAGAAAGTCTTGGCCAAGCTCCACATCAACGACCCCCTGCTCGATATAGCTAAAGAACTGGAGGCCGTGGCGCTGGAGGACGAGTATTTCATTCAACGCAAGCTCTATCCCAACGTTGATTTTTACAGCGGCGTCATTCTCCGTGCGCTCGGCATTCCCAAGGAGATGTTCACTGTGATCTTCGCCATCGGCCGCATGCCGGGCTGGATTGCGCATTGGTACGAGGAGAGCAAGGCCACCAAAATCAGCCGTCCACGCCAGGTTTACACCGGCTCGGTGCAGCGGACCTATCAGCCGCTCGCCGAGCGGCCCTGAACGCGGGCCAGCGATTAAATTTTGTCAACAGAAAGGATTAGGAGATGCAGCCCAGAATCAGTATGCGCCACGGCAAAATCTCAGCAGAAACCAAAGCGCACATTGCCGATTCTTGTACTAAACTCGAACACTACTTCGACCGCATCGTGGATTGCGAAGTCGTCCTCGACAAGGAAAAGCACGGCAACAAAGTGGAAATTATCGTCAAGGTGCCGCAGCGCACGTTTGCGGCTACCGGGGCGGCGGACAATCTTTACAAGGCCCTCGCCGAAGCAGAATCCAAGATCGAAAGCCAGCTCAAAAAACACCACGATAAGCTGGTGTCCCACCACTGATAAATGATCGTTGGTATCGCACGAGAGACCTTCCCTGGTGAGCAGCGGGTCGCCCTGGTCCCGGAGGCTGTATCCGGGTTGGCGGCCTGCAATGCGGATATCCTAGTTGAGCCGGGCGCGGGTGCTGCCGCTGGCTATGCCGATGCGGCCTATGCTGAGCGTGGAGCAGAAATCGCCGCCGACCGCGACGAGGTGTTTGCCCGTGCCGAGGTGATGCTTCAGGTGCGCACGCTCGGCGCGAACCCAGAGGCCGGTCGCGCCGACTTGGCTCGGACCCGCTCTGGGCAAGTCCTCGTCGGGGCCTCGGACCCGCTGACCGCTGGTCCGGAGCTAGCTGCGCTGGCGGATGTCGGCGCGACTTTGTTTGCCATGGAATTGATGCCGCGCATTACCCGCGCCCAGAGCATGGATGTGCTCTCGTCCATGGCCACGATCGCCGGCTACAAAGCGGTGCTTTTGGCCGCTGCGGCCTTGCCGCGCATGTTCCCGCTCTTAATGACAGCCGCTGGCACGTTGACCCCGTCTCGGGTGCTGGTCATCGGCGCTGGAGTCGCCGGTCTCCAAGCCATTGCCACGGCCCGTCGCCTAGGAGCGGTTATCCGGGCGTACGACGTGCGGCCAGCGGTCAAAGAACAGGTCGAAAGCCTTGGGGCCGAGTTCGTGGAATTGGACATCGATGCTGGCGACTCCGAGGATGCGGGTGGGTATGCGAGGGCGCAGGACGAAGTGTTCTACCGCCGCCAGCGCGAGGAACTGGCCAAGGTCGCCGGCCAGAGCGACGTGATCATCACTACGGCCGCCATCCCGGGGCAACCAGCTCCTTTGTTGATTACGGCTGACGCCGTGCAGAGCATGGGGCCGGGGTCGGTTATCGTCGATTTGGCCTCTGAGCGCGGCGGCAATTGCGAGTTGACGCGCCCTGGGGAGACGATCGTCGAGGATGGAGTGCAGATCATGGGGCCGCTCAATCTACCGGCGACTGTGCCGCACCACGCCAGCCAAATGTACTCGCACAATATAGCGACCTTCTTCCGGCATTTAGTGGGTGAAGGAGCATTGCAATTCGACATGGAGGACGAAATCACGCGCGAGACCTTGGTGTTGCGCGACGGTGAGATCGTCCATCCGCGCATTCGCAAAGGAATCTCATAGTGGACGTCCTAGTAGCCGCGCTGACGGTGTTTGCCCTTGCTGTCTTCGTCGGCTTTGAAATCATCACCAAGATCCCGCCGACCCTGCACACGCCGCTGATGTCTGGGTCCAATGCCATCTCCGGCATCACCCTGATCGGCGCGCTGCTCTCGGCTGGTTCCGAGCACTCGGCCTTGGCGACCTATTTGGGGTTGGCCGCTGTCATCCTCGCCACGATCAACGTGGTGGGTGGGTTCATGGTGACGCACCGCATGTTGGGGATGTTTAGGAGGCGGGACTAGCGCATGAGCGCGACCCTGATCAACTTTGCTTACTTGATCGCCTCGGTCCTCTTCATTCTCGGCCTCAAGGGATTGACGCACCCGCGCACGGCTGTGCGCGGCAATTTGCTGGGGGCCTTGGGGATGTTGTTGGCCGTCGTTGTCACCCTGCTGGACCAGCGGATCCTCTCCGGCGAATACATTTTACTCGGTGCCGTAGTAGGCGCGCTGATTGGCATGGTCCTCGCGGTAAAAATTCCCCTGACCTCCATGCCCGAGCTGGTGGCGGTCTTTAACGGCTTGGGCGGCGGTGCTTCCGCGTTGGTGGCTGGCGCGGCGCTGATTGAGGCGCAGGCTCCTTCCTACCAATTCACGGCTGCCACGGCCGCCTCTGGGATCATCGGCGCGGTGACCTTTTGGGGTAGTATCGTGGCCTTCCTCAAGCTGATGGAAGTACTCAAGGGATTGGTCCGGTTTCCCGGCCAGCAGCTTTTCAACGGGGTGCTGGTCCTCGGCAGTGTGGGTTTGGGTGCTTGGTTGGTGCTGGGCGAGCCGGATGCCTTCTGGGCCATGGTCGGCGTGGCCTCGCTGTTGGGCTTGTTGCTCGTATTGCCTATAGGCGGAGCCGATATGCCAGTGGTGATTGCCCTGCTCAATTCGTGCTCGGGTCTGGCGGCAGCGGCTACCGGCTTTGTGCTCGACAACAATGTGCTGATTATTGCGGGGTCGCTGGTGGGGGCCTCGGGGCTGATTTTGACGCAAATCATGTGCCGGGCCATGAATCGCTCGCTGGGCAATGTGTTTTTCGGCGGCGTCGGTGCCGAGGTCGCAAGCGGAACCTCTGACGACGAGGTCTATGCCGGTAAGATCAAGTCAACTTCGGCCGAGGAAGTCGCGCTGCTGTTTGACACGGCCCGGCGCGTGGTGGTAGTCCCCGGCTATGGCATGGCCGTGGCTCAAGCGCAACACGCCGTGCGGGATTTGGCCAATTTGCTCGAAGAGCGCGGCGTCGCGGTCGAATATGCCATCCATCCGGTGGCGGGTCGGATGCCGGGCCACATGAACGTGCTGTTGGCTGAGGCCGAAGTGCCCTACGACAAGTTAGTGGAGATGGATCGGATCAACCCGACCTTCCAGCAGACCGATGTGGCGCTCATTATCGGCGCCAACGATGTGGTCAACCCTCTCGCCCGCGACGCGGACTCCGGGCCGATTGCCGGGATGCCGATCCTCGACGTGGATCATGCGCGCACAGTGGTGGTGATTAAGCGGAGCCTGAGCCCGGGGTTTGCCGGGCTGCCCAATCCGCTTTTTGCCGCGGAAAATGCGCTGATGTTTTTTGGCAGCGCCAAGGAGGCCGTGTTGGATTTGGTAGCCGCGGTAAAGGAGAGTGGATAAGGGTCTCTACTCGACAAAAATGGCGTCGTCGGGCCAAGATTCCACGACGAAACCCGCCTTCGTATTTACCATGGGCAAATAGTTGTGTAGCCGCCTGATGGGGTCCAACAGCCGGATGGTTTGCATCTCTTGGATCGAATCCTCGCCGTGGTTTTTTTGCAGCGAGGGGATGATCTTGCCCTGGACACTTTCGGCCACATCGCTGTCGGACTCGCCTTCGACGATCATCACCAGTGCGGTGTGGCCATCTACTTCGGCAATGTAGCTGTCGCGGATTAGCTCGCTGAATACATTGGCGACATTGGGTTCGGAGCGGATTTCCTGCACGATCTGGCTGCGGGTGATGCCCAATTTGAACTTGATGGTGAGCATGTGCTGGGTAGTGAAGCGGCCCGTGCCTTGAGCCTGCATATCGACCGCGGCGTAGTAGGAGAGGATGCCTTCCTGTTCGAGGCGGGCGCGCTTGCGGCTGACGGTGCGCACCGGCACGCCGGTCAAGGTGCTGATGCGGTTGTCCGAACAGCGGGGGTTGCGGATGAGGGTGCGGACTATTTGCCGCTCTTGTTCGTCAAAACGTCTCATGGCCTGAATTGTCCATTAAAAAGTGAAAGTTGGCGCAATTTAGGCCATACACGGCAATGCTGTCAAGGGATGTTTCAAGAAAATTGTGGAAATTGGCGTAAGGGCGTTTGACAACATAGCCGTAGTTCATATATTAAGCCTTCTTTTTCAGAAGATTGAGCAAGGGAAAATTAAAATGACCCGGATACCCGGATACCCGCAAAAACAGGGTCTTTACGATCCAGGCCGCGAAAGCGACGCCTGTGGGATCGGCTTTGTCGTGAACATCAAGGGCCGCAAGTCGCACAAATTGGTGCGTCAATCCTTGGAGGTCTTGGAGCATCTCAAGCACCGAGGTGCCTGCGGTTGCGAGGCCAACACGGGCGATGGTGCCGGTATGTTGGTGCAGTTGCCCCACAAGTTTTTTAGTGCCGTCTGCGACTTTGCGTTGCCCGCGCCGGGCGAGTACGGAGTAGGCATGTTGTTTTTGCCGCCCGACCCCGCTCAGCGCCGAGTCTGCGAGGAGCACTTCGCCCGCATCGTCGAGGAAGAGGGGCAGCGCCTGCTCGGCTGGCGGGACGTGCCTACTTGCAACGCGGCCTTGGGCCACACTGCCAAGCTGCGCGAGCCGTTTCAGCGCCAAGTCTTTATCGGCCGCGGCGAGGTGCGAGGCGACGACGCGCTGGCCTTTGAGCGCAAGCTCTACGTCATCTGCAAGCGCGCTGAAAACGCGATTCGCTACAGCGGCGAAGTCCCCGGCGGCGACTTCTTCTACCCGGCTAGTCTCTCTTCGCGCACCATCGTCTATAAGGGCATGCTGATCTCCGACCAAGTCGTGG
>JAJEEZ010000601.1:0-5109 GCA_022820705.1 Candidatus Latescibacterota bacterium
GAGGGATTGGTCGTCGGGCCACGTGGGGTGCGAAAGGAACGCGATCTCGTGGCCATGGTCGTCGATTAGGTGGATAGCTTCGCCGCTGTCGGTCAGGCCATCGCCGATGGTTCCATCGTCGGTATAGACGGGGATGGTAAACCCTAAAGGCTTACCGCCGCCGAAGAGGACGACGTACGAGCGCGGGGCGATGACGGCCTTGGCTGGGAAGCGGAAGTAATTGCTTAGGGATCCGGCGTCGCCCAACCGCCAGCCAGCTAGGGAAATGGGAACAGAACTGGCGTTGTAGAGTTCGATAAATTCGTCTTCATGCGGGTCGTACTGGCCGTCTCGATTGGCGTCGCTAGGCGGGTCGGCGAGTACTTCGCTGATGACGAGAGGGTAGGTCAAAATGGGCCGCGTTTCTGGGGTGTGTCCGGGTGAAAAGGGGGCTTGGGTCGGCGAGGCGGTTTTGTGTGGGACGAAGGGGCCGCCGTCGGGTGGGGTGCGGATGATAGATTGGTCTTTGGGCCAATCGTCGTGCGAGACGACATCAATTTCGTGGCCATTGTTGTCGATTAGGCGAACGTCTTCGCCCTTGCTGGTCAGTCCGTTGCCGATTTTACCGTCGTCGGTATAGACGGGCACAGTGAATCCCGAGGGGTTGCCGCCGCCGAAGAGGACGATGTACGAGCCGGGTTCAATGACGGCGTCCGCTGGGAATTGGAAAGAGTTCTTCGGAGCTGTGCTATCGCCCAGCCGCCATCCGGCCAAAGAAATAGGATTTGAACCAGCGTTGTAGAGTTCGATAAAATCATCTTCATACACGTCGCGCTGGCCGTCTCGATTGGCGTCGCCAGCAAGACCGGAAGGCGGGTCGGCTAGCACTTCGCTGATGAAGAGAGGATAGTCTGGTTTGGGGATGATGTGGGTGTGGCCGGGGGAGAAGAGGGCCTTGATCGTCGAGACGGTTTTGTGCGGGACCAAGAGGCCGCCGTCGGGTGGATTGCGGACGAGGGACTGTTTGCTGGGCCAATCGTCGTGCGAGATGACGGCGACCGTATCGCCGGTGTCGTCGATTAGGTGGATGTCCTCGCCTTTGCCGGTCAGTCCGTTACCGATGCGCACGTCGTCGGTAAAGACAGGGACGGTGAATCCCGTTGGATTGCCGCCGCCGAAGAGGACGGCGTACGAGCCGGGTTCCATGAGGGTGTTGGCTGGGAACTGGAAAAAGCTGTCCGACGATGGGCTGCTGTCGCCTAAGCGCCAGCCGCTTATATCGACGGGTGCTGAACCGGCGTTGTAGAGTTCGATGAATTCGTCTTCGTATGTGTCGCGTACGCCGTCTTGGTTGGCGTCGCCAGCAAGGTCGGAAGGCGGATCGGCGAGTACTTCGCTGATGACGACCGTGGCCTCGGCGAAAGATGCGAATCCAAGCAGGAGGACGAAAGATAGGAGATAGGCCATGCCCTTGCTTAAGCAAAGAGCGGGCCAATCTGTTGACTGTTCTGTTATTTATTTAGAAACAAATAGTTACGACTAGATAGATGATTTTTATGCCCGGCGACAATGACCCCTTGGGGACACAGCGGCGCAGTCGGAGGGTAACGCTTCTATCACTGCGGAGTTGTGATTTTCAGACCCAGCGATAGGTGCGAGCGCCGCGACTGGAGACGCGGGCGAACTTCCAGGCCGTCAGCCACTCTTGGCGGTCGTGGACCACCAGTTCGGGATGCTCGTGACTGCGGACGAGGAGGCCGGGTAGGTGGGGCCGGCCATTGGGCTTGCGGGCGTCGTTCCAGCGCAGGTCCATGCTCCAGCGAATCGCGTCCGAGCGGTTGGGCTGGCTGCCGTGCGGGGTGCGGCAGTGGATGGCGATTAGGCCGCCGCGTTGGACGGGGATGGTGACTGGGTCCCAGGGGGGCAACTCTTCGGGCGAGACGGTGAAGCTGCCGCCTTGGTCGGCGGGCGGGCGCACGTGTCGGCGCAGTGGCTCGTGGTGGCAGCGGGGATAGATCATCAGGGTGCCGTTTTCTTCGTCGGCATCGACGAGGGGGATCCAAGTGGTGACGACGAGCGTGTCGTCGGCTTCGGGCAACAACACGCCGAGGTCTTGGTGCCAAGCCGTGGAGCGCGCCCATTCGTTTTGCGAGAAGTTGCCGGCGTACTCGTCGCTGGCCGGAACTTTGGCGCGGATGTGCTGGCAGGAGTTGGCGTAGATTTCCGGGCCGATCAGGGATTCGATCAGGGCGAGCAGTCGTGGATTGTGCAAAAAGGCGAAGATGTTAGGCCCCAGATTGGCGGGGAAGTTGATACCGGCTGTGGCGCTGGCGTCGGCTTGGGCGAGGGGAATCAGGCGTTTGGCAAAAGGCAGCTCTGCGTAGTCGCGTTCTATTTTGCCAGCGGCCAGCAGGCGTTGGGCCGCTTGATTGACGATTTCCTCTAGTTCCGCTTGGACTGGATCCAAGTCTTCGGGGGCCAAGGCGTCGGGCACGTGGACGTAGCCTTCGGCGTGGAAGAATGCGAGTTGCTCCGAGCTGAGGCCGGACATGGCGCGTTTTAGAAGGTGCCGATGATTGATGCCCGATGGACTTGGCCTAAGTCGGGAGAGGACGAGTACGCGTAATCGATTGCGTAGCGGTCCATGATTAGGCCGGCCCCGGCGCTCAGGCCCAGCGGCTCCTCGTCTTGGCTGCCGGTCTGTTGGGTGGTGTAACCGGGTCGGATGTAGAGACCCCCAGCGAGTTCGACCTCAAGGCCGAAGGCTAGGTAGGAGTCGTTGTCGTTGGGCAAGTTGAAATCGGCGACAAAGAGCACGGGTACTGGCATGTGCGCGAGGTGATGGGCCATCCCTAGGCGGATGTGTACCGGCAGCGAGTCCTTGAAGCCCTCAGTGTAACCCGAGCGGACAAAACCGAGGTTGGTGATTGCCGCGCCGAGCGTCGTGCCCTCGACCGGGGCGCGGACGAGGAGGCCCAGATCGGCGAGATAAGCGTCTGAAGAAAACTCGGCGATGTTTGAATAGACGGCTTTTAGATTGGCACCGACGGCCAGCCAGTCCGGCCCGAGCTGTTGGGCGATGGACAGATAAGCGGCGAGGTCGGTCGCCGAGAAGGTCCCTAAATCGCGTCCTTCCGCATCGGTATGCCACAAGTCGCCGTAGGATACGTAGTGGACGCTCAGGGCGTGGACACGCGACCCGTTGGGGGCGGCGATAGAGGCGAATCCGGCTTGGGAATCGACGAAATAGCTGTTGTAGGCGAGCGCGGCTGTGCGTTCGCTTAAACCGAAAAGTCCGGCGGGATTCCAGGCCGAGGACTCGATGTTGCCAGACACGGCTGCATAGGCCCCGCCAAGTGCAGCAGCGCGGGTGCCGACGCCGATCTTGAGAAAGTTGAAACCCGTGGTGCCGGCGTTGGGATTGAGCGCACTAGCGGGCGTCAAGGTCGAAAGTAGGATGCAGGCGACGAGGGCACAGTATCTCATGGTTGGTCTCCAGCTATTTACTAGCAATTTTGAACGGTTCGAGCGATGGATTGTCTTGTACATCCTATTCTGTCGTCTATCTGCGTCCATCTGCGGACCACCTTGTAAATCTCAGGCGGCTGCCCGTTCGAGAGCATGGGCTGCACACAGCAAACGAGCTTCTTCGAGGGGCGGGGCCAATAGTTGGACGCCAATGGGCAAGGCACTGCGGCTGTGGGCAAAGGGTACGGATATGGCCGGAATCCCGGCGAGGTTGACCGAGGCTGTGTAGATGTCGTTGAGGTACATCTGCAAGGGGTCGTCGAGCTGTTCTCCGAGGCGGAAGGCAACGGTCGGGGCCACGGGCGAGATCAGCACGTCGCAGGCGGCAAAAGCGCGGGCAAAGTCTTCGCGGATCAGGGTGCGCACCTGCTAGGCCTTGCGGTAGTACGCGTCGTAGTAGCCGGCGCTCCAGGCGTAGGCCCCGAGCATGATGCGGCGCTTTACTTCGGTGCCAAAGCCCTCGCTGCGCGTGTGCAAATACATCTCTTGCAGGTCGGCACTGCCCTCGGCGCGATAGCCGTATTTGACGCCGTCGTAGCGCGCGAGATTGGCCGATGCCTCGGCCATGGCGATGATGTAATAGGTGCTGATGCAGTATTCGGGGTGGCCGGCTACAGGAAGCTCAACATCCACGAGCTCGGCTCCTGCATCTACTAAAGCGTTGGCTGCGTCTTGCGCCGCCTTGGCTACTTCCGCGTCGAGGGCGGCGGGAAAGTGCTCGCGCGCTAAGCCAACTCGCAGACCGCGGACGTTTCCTTTGAGCGCGGCCCGATAGTCCGGCACGGGGGCGGTGCTGGAAGTGGAGTCGCGGGGGTCGTGCCCGGCGATGGCTTGGAGCAGGAGAGCGGCGTCTTCGACATCTTTGGTTACGGGGCCGATTTGGTCGAGCGACGAAGCGTAGGCTATGAGTCCGTAGCGCGAGACGCGGCCGTAGGTGGGCTTGAGGCCCACGACGCCGCAGTAGCTGGCCGGTTGGCGCACTGAGCCGCCGGTGTCTGAGCCAAGGGCGAGGATGGTCTCGTCAGCGGCTACAGCCGCGGCTGAGCCGCCGCTGGAGCCGCCTGGTACTCGCTCGGGGTCGCGGGGGTTTAGGGTGGGGCCGAAATGGGAATTTTCGCAGGACGAGCCCATGGCGAACTCGTCCATGTTGGTCTTGCCGATGAAGACGGCGTCAGCGTCGCGCAGCCGTTCGACGGCCGTGGCATCGTACGGGGCGATGAAGTGTTCGAGAATTTTCGAGCCACAGGTGGTGCGTCCGCCGCGCACGCAGAGGACGTCCTTGAGGGCCAAGGGAATACCCGCCAAAGGCCCTAAAACCGCGCCCGCTGTGCGCCGCTGGTCGATGTCATCGGCGTGCGCTAGGGATCCCTCTGGATCTACGCTGATGAAGGCGTTGATCTGGCCGTCGATTGCGCCGATGCGGTCGAGCGCGGCCTCGACTAGTTGACGGGTGGTAATTTCCCCTTGTTGCAGGCGAGCACTGAGTTCGTGGGCAGTGGCTTGGTTGAGCGCCATAAGTTACGAGGCGGCTTGGTCCTTGTCCTTGGACTGGGACTCAATCTGGGCTTGGTCCTTGGACTGAGGCTCGGTCTGGGCCGGAGG
>JAJEEZ010000633.1:0-5752 GCA_022820705.1 Candidatus Latescibacterota bacterium
CTAGCGGGATCGGAGATAGCCCTGAAGTTTAGCGATTCGAGCGCAGCGATGGCCGAGATGATCAGGATGATTGCATAAGACAACGTACCGGCAAGCCCCGACAGACTTTCAATCCCCAGTCCGGTCGCCAGTCCTACGCGACGGCCAAAATCGTTTACCCCGGTGGCGTCAAGGACATTGGTTACTACCTGCTGGACGATGCGCGCACCGAGCCAGCCGATTAGCATGATGAGAGCAGCAGCAAACAGGTTGGGCAGGAAACCAACTATTTTGGCCAGCATCTGCTGCACTGGCTGCAGCAATCCCTGCAATCCCAAAGCATCCAAGACCGCCGGGAGCAACACGAGAAACGTAAGCCAGTACACGAAGTTACCGATGGTCTGCGGCAACACGCTCTCTGTCGTAGGCTCGATTCCTGCCGGTTCAGCCAACCGTCGCTCGATATTGACCCGTGAAAGCACGCCCGTTACGACCCGCCGCAGCAAGCTGCCCGCGATCCAAGCAAGCAAAAGCAACACGCCGGCGCTCACCAGCTTGGGCAGATAAACGAAGATCTGGTTTAGCATCCCGTTGAGCGGTTCGGTCAGTGCTGTCATGCCTAGTATCTGAAAGAAGGCAACGAACACGAAGATCATCGCTAGGTAGAACACCGCTTTGCTGATCCAGCGTTCGGGATGGATATCCGCAGCAGCATCGCGGCCCATGACCAACCCTACTACTTTGTCATCCAGTCGCGTCTTGAGCAGAATCCGCCGGACGATCAAAGACACCAGATGAGCCACCAACCATCCGAGTACGAGTACGACGAAAGCCACGATAATATGGGTAAAGGGGGAAAAGTATTTTTCCCACCATTCCCACCTTTCAAGCACGCTTGCTAGTTCCATAGCAACTCCTTTCTTCGAGTATGCGTGGTCCCTTTTCGGTCGTCGGACGAAATAAAGCAAAGCCTGTGCCACTCTTTAAATCCGCGTCTCGGACTTCGCGGCAATCCCTTAAATTACATGGTGTTGCATCGGGTTCGGCCCGAGGCGGAGCTTGACAATCGAAATCGCGGCTACGACATTTTGTCGTCCCTACCACATCACTTTGACGTAGTGCGCAACATACCTCCGATGCAGGCATCTTCCAGCTCAATCGCTTATGCGCCTTTGCTAGGCAGAGTGTTCGTCGCCGATAGCAACTCGAAACACCTAGCAGTCGTGACTCAAATCCTACGGGAGAGCGGTTGTGATGAAGTTGTCGAAGCCACGGATGCCACCGTCGCCGAGCGGCTGCTCAAAACGCAGTCTCTGGACGTGGCGCTCATAGATATCAAGATGCCGGGCGGTATGCAGTTGCTGCGCACAGCCATTAGACTGACTCCACCGCTGCCGGTAGTCATCTTCACCTCTTATACAACTGTAAAACAAGCGGTCCAGGCCATGCGGCTAGGTGCCGTCGATTACGTGGTCAAACCGGTCGATGCCAACGACCTGCTGACTGCCGTACATCGCGCGCTCGAACGCAAGCGGGTATTTGACCCTATCGCCGCTAGCCAGATGGAGGCGAAGACGGGATTCGGCGAATTGCTGGGAACCTCGAGTGCGATGCAGGCGGTGTTTGATCAGATCCGCCGTGCGGCACCGTTCAAATCGACTGTTCTGATCACGGGAGAAAGCGGCACCGGGAAAGAGTTAGTGGCAAGCGCCATTCATTCACTCAGCGCTGTGAGCAATGGGCCGTTCGTTGCCATCAACTGCTCGGCTCTGCCGGTAGAACTAGCCGAAAGCGAGTTGTTCGGACACGAGAAAGGTTCCTTTACCGGGGCCACTCAGGCCCAGCAGGGGCTTTTTGCAGCAGCCCACAATGGGACCCTCTTCCTCGATGAAATCGGGGACTTAGAGATGCAGGTGCAGACGAAGCTATTGCGCGTGCTAGAGGAACAGAAAGTCCGACGCTTAGGGGCGACCCGATTGCTCGATGTCAACGTGCGCGTCGTCGCAGCCTCAAATGCGAATTTGACGACCGCGGTCAGAATGGGACAATTCCGCGAAGACCTATATTACCGCCTCAACGTCATTCACATTCCCGTCCCGCCCCTCAGAGATCGGAGGTCGGATATCCCGCTACTGGTGCGGATTTTTGCCGAGCGTTTCGCCGAGCAGAATGGAATCGCTCTCGTCGAAATAGCAGATCGGGGTCTCGACCGCATGGCCGAATACGACTGGCCGGGGAATGTCAGAGAGCTAAAGAACGCGGTCGAGCGTCTGGTGATCAATGCCGCAGGCAGCAACATGGCGGTCGGCGAGAACGACATCGAGTCCATTTTGCCAATCGCTCCTCCAGACGATTCGGAATCTCAGCGGCTGGATTTCGTGCCGAGGCGGCTGGACGAAATGGAAAGGGAGATGATTTTAGATACGCTTGCGCACACCGGCGGCAACCGCACTCAAGGGGCCGCAATTCTGGGCATCAGTTTGCGAACGCTCCAGCGAAAACTCATCCAGTACGGCGTCCCCCCGCAGAAAATCTAAGCCACCATCCTTATCCGGTTGTACGCCGTCTTGTCGTCCCTACGACATAATGCCGCTATGAGCCATGATCGACAGGTCTTCGGCGCTGTGGAGCGAAATAAACGCGACCTTCGCGCCTAGATCCTTTGCTTGGCCAAGCTGTTCAGCGCCGCGAGCAATTCGTCGATTTCAGATTCCAGTAGGAAAAAAGTAATGCTAGTGCGCAAGCCTTCGCGCCCGTGCGGCAGCGGCTTGATGACCATGTTCCACTCATCCCGAAGGACTTGGCTCAATTCCTCTCCCTTCCAGCCAGCCAGCCCAAAGCTGACCAGCGCCGCAGACCGCTGCGGAGAGCGCGGAGTGTAGAGCACTGCACCCGGTATCTGCGCTAGCCCTTCCTTCAGCCGCCCAGCCAACGCCACCGTCCGCGCCCAGATCGCCTCCAGCCCGATGGCCGACAGATACTCGACGGCAAAGGCCCAAGCCAGCACCAGCGGCCAACACCAAGGACCATACTGAAAGCGCTCAGCCGTCTCGCGCAGCGCGAAGGTGTCCGCCACCGGGTCCAACCACTGTTCAGCCCGCCCGCCAGCATAGCGCACCTGCACCGTGTCGAGGGCTTCCTCCCGCACGTAGAGCAACCCCGCCGCATACGGCGCGTACATCCACTTATAGGAGAGCAACCCGGCAAAATCGCACCCCAGCGCGTGCAAATCCAAAGGATACAATCCTGCCGAATGCGCCATGTCCAAAAAGCTGCGCACTCCCCGCACTCGCGCTGCCGCACAAATCCGCTCCACTGGCAGGCGGTAACCCAAATCCGTCGTCACATGGCTCAGAGCCACCAGCTTGGTCCGCTCCCCCAGCCGCTCCTCCACGGCCTGCACCTGCCCATCATCGTCGTCAATCAGCGGCACCTTCACCACCTCGACCCCGTATAAATCCCGCAAGTGCAGCGCCGGCAAAAGCAGCGCCGCCTCCTCATCCGCGCTGATCACAATCTCGTCCCCAGCCGCCCACTCCATCCCCCGCACCACCGTCTGAAACCCCTCGCTGACCCCCCGCATCAATGCCAACTCCCCAGCCGCCACGCCAAAAAATTGCGCCAGCCGCTCCATCGCCTCCTTGCGCCGAGGATACTCCTCCTCTGGATAGACGATGTGCAAAGGCCCCCGCCGCACCATCTCTTCCGTCCACCGCATATACTCAGCAGCCACCGGCACCGGCGTAATACTCACTCCCCCATTCTGGAACCACGTGTACTGCTCCAGCGCGGGGAAATCGCGGCGAATTGCTTGGACATCCATGGCATTCAATCCGGGGATGCGACGCCGCAATAGTCGGCTGCGGCCAGCGCGTACACTTGCGCCGCCCGCTCTAGTCGATCCACTTCTACCCACTCCACATCCGCGTGCGCCGTCTCGTTCGAGGGGCCGTAGTAAAAGGTCGGCACCCCTGTCCCGTGCACGTATAAATTGGCGTCCCCCACAATCCGCATCCCCACCAACTCTGCCTCTTGGCTAGTCACCTGCTCGTGCGCCCTCCCCACCGCTTGTACTGCTAGATCGTCTGCAGACGTCTCAAAAGGCTCGCGCTCGTGCTCCATCTCGACCCGCAGACCCAATCCCCCAGCCTCGGCCAACGGTTGCGCCAAGGCTTCCAACTCCGCCAATACCTGCGGCGCAGTGCGCCCCGGCATCCAGCGCCGGGTCCCCGTCAGCGTGCAGCACAGCGGCGTGCGATTGAAATAGTCACCCCCGGTGACGATCCCTAGGTCAATTCGCTCGGCACCCGCCAAGGCGTGTGCATCCCCCGCGTCGAGTTCGAGTTGATATTGGTGGATCCGCTCTATGAGCGCACCGACAAAGCGGAGCGGGTTTTCCGCAAAGGGCACGTACTGGGTGTGCTTGCCGCCAGCGTCCGATTCGAGTGTAATGGTAAAGACCATGGACCCCATGCTCATCACCCACAGCGCGTCGCGGCCCTCGACGATCAAAATCCGGTCGCCGCCAATCCGGCCGCTGTTGCGATCGGCGATCAGCGCCAGCGGCCCGTCCTTTTGCGCCTCGACTTCCTCGTGCCCCACAATCGCCGTCAGCCACAAATCGCCCTGCAATTCTACCCCGCTTTCCAAGAGCGCCTTGACCGCAGCCAAGGCCGCGGCCATTCCCCCCTTCATGTCGGTCGCCCCCCGTCCGTACACGCGGTTGCCCTCGCGGCGGGCGGGCGGGCAGGACCCCACGGGAATGGTGTCGAGATGGCCATTGAGCATCAGCGCGGGGCCATCCCCTCGGCCCTCGATGCGCGCGTAGAGATTGTTGCGCCCCGGAGTCACTTCCCGCACATCGACTGCTAAGCCGACCTCGCGCATCATGGCCTCATAGGCGCGACACACTTCGGCTTCGGCCATGGTTACGCTGTAAATATCGACCAATTCCCGGGTCCGCTCGGCCACCCATTCTCGGTCAATAGCTGCGATTAATTTTTCCATCTGCATCGCGCCTCCGAGCGCAAAACTTCCATCTCCAACTCCATATCCGAATCCAGCGGAAAAAACGGCCGCGCCCGCCGGACAAACGGCAAGTGCCGCACCGTCGCCGGTGTCGGTCCCGGCGTGTCGAGCACAAAAACAGCTTGGGCTATTGCTCCGTAAGCGAGGCGGTAGTTCATGGGATTCTTGGCGACGATAAAGCGCGCTTGCGCCGCATCCATCCCCAAAGCCGCAAACTGCTCGTTGTCCCACTCATAAGTCGGATGCGACGCCAACAGTACCTGAATCTGTCCTTCGGCTGAGCTCAGGACTTCGGCGAGCTCAGTCGAGTCGTCGAAGCCCAGCGCGAGCACCGCCGTCGGCCCCATCTGCCCTTCGACCCCCTCCCAGATGCCGCCCCGATAGCGGAAGCGGCCATCGCTCAACCGCAACACTCGCCCCCGCACGTCAATCGGCTGTCCCCAACGCGGATCGTGCCCGTGCCCCAGCGCCAACTCCACCTCGGCCCCAACGCCAGCTTGGTGACAAGCCGCAGCCGCGCGGGCATCAACCAAGGGCACTAGCGCCGGTCCGTCCAACTCCGCTTGCAACAGCGCTGCCAACGCCGCCACGCTATCGCCAGCCGCGCCCCCACCGCAGCAGTCCGCAGCCTACACCAGCACCACCGGGCCACCTTCGACAGCCAAACCAGCGCACACAGCATCCTCGGGTGCGTACAGCGCTGGCTCTAACGCAAAGCGCCGCTCCCAGTACGCCGTGGCCAGCT
>JAJEEZ010000257.1:0-4642 GCA_022820705.1 Candidatus Latescibacterota bacterium
CATCTGCCGCACCCGATCGCCGCTGAGACTGTAGATATCGACTGCTACCTGAGTGTCCTGTAATACTTGGAACAAAGTAAAGTCAATGGTCAACTGGTCGTTGATTCCGTCTCCCTGAGGAGTAAAGACCGCAGGTTGAATGGCCAGTTGGTCCAATACTGAGTTTACCGACCCACCCTGAGCTACAATGCGCAGTTGATTGGTGCCGATTTCGTCGCTCACGTCTCCGCCTTCCACACTCTGCGGCAGCGAGTCGCCACTGCGTTCAAAGACCTCGGCGTCGAGTTGGTCAGCCACCCCAAAGAGGGCGGTCTCAAAGCGCACTCGCAAGCGGTCGGAGCTGCCTTGCCGCACCGCTTGGGGCAGAAAGACGACAAAGCCATCGGCTTCTATAGCGAGACTATCGGGTTCCACCGGCACCAGGGGGTCGCCCATGAGCAACTCCAGAAAAGTGCTGGCAGAGGGCGTGAGGAAGCGCACTGCGTCAAAGCCGTTTTGTCCGCCACCGGAAAATTCGGCTCTGATCTCGTAGATCAGTTCGATCGTTTCACCCGGTTTGGCTTGGACTAACTGGCTTTCTGGGTGTAGATCCTCGATGCGGGCTACCTCCCCTAGAACCCGGTCGGCTAACAGGGAGGACGCTTCTATGAGCAGCGAATCAATGCGGGCATAAGCCCACAACTCGTCGGTTTCCAACTGAATCTGCAACTGCAAATAGCGGCCCAGTGGCACCCGAGGCCGCTGACCGGATTGGCGCACGGGCGAGGACCAGAAGCTCCAATTGGTCTGATCGTCGATGATGGGGCCGCGCCAGCCTACCGAGGGGGGATCCCACGGGAAGACGCGCGGTTTCAGCCGATCGTAGTCGGAACGCGATACTTCTACCTGCTGCTGCAAATCGTTGTAGGTCTGATAGGAAATGGACGTATCGTCCAAGCCGGTTTTGATCTCTATCTTCACTCGGGTCGGCGCTTCTGGTGCCGGCACAGGTTCCCCCCCGTCTTCCTTGCGCCACTGACTGACGCCGAAGTACACTTGGCCGATATTGACGATCCCACCCAAGTCGATCACCTTCGACACCCAGCGAGGTTGCGGCACAAAGCCCCGACCGTACACTTCGAAATCGGCCGCGGAAAAACGTTCCCATCTGCCGTTGGCGCCCGGAATGGGGCGGATGCGGAAAAATTGCAGGTACTGCAGGGAGAAGTCCATATTGGTCACTTCTGCAAAACTCTGGTCGGAACTGTCGAGCAAAATGTCTAGGGGCTGGTAGTAGAGCTGCGCGGGGTTGCGGGGCTCCATCTGGTTGACTAGGGCCACGTCATTGCTGCCGGTCAGTTCGTAGCGCTTAAGCGAGTAATTGGGTCGGTACGGCTCTTGAGTGAAGGGATCAACCCCTTCGGCAGGCAACCAAACGAAGCGTTCAGCGGGTATGGGCGTACCAAAGTCCAGTGTGTAGAACTCGCCGAATCGGCCCCAGATATGCCCATCGCCGTTCCAGTCCTTGATCGAGTAATGCGTCTCTCGGTCGTCGTCGACAAACTCTATGGGATTGGTCGAGTTGCCCGGCCGGGCAACTTCGCCAATGGCGCGCCAAGTCCGCGGCTTGCCCACGACATAGTCTAAGTCAATAGGTGTGCGGTAGCGCGTCCACACTAACTGACTGACTATATCCTCGTCCGGCTTGAGTTCGAAAGGCTGGATAGCCCCGGCTACAGCATCGGTGTCCATAAGGACGCTCAGAAAGGTCAGTTCTTTCCAGTCAGCACCGTCTCTCCCTCCCAGATGCCACTGAATTAGCTCTGCCATCCCCCTCTCAGGGCTCCCCAAGAGGGCAGAGGCGACTAGTACCGCAATGACAGTTCTCATGCCGTGCTCCTGGCTCGAACGCGGAAAATGCGATAAAAAGAAAACAGGATGAGGACCCAAAAGAGGCCCTCATCCCGAGGTTAATCAGCACAGCCAAAAGCTAGCGCAATTGACTCTGCATGTGGTTCTTGATCCTACCCCAGCTATTCTCTTCGACCGCAGTCATACCAGCACCACCCATCGTACCAGCATTGGGGCAGTCTTCGCAGGCTAGGGTGTAGAAGTCGGGCATAAAATCGCCCTTCTGGTCCTGCTGCTCGTCCGAGCCGATGGGAATCAAGCGGTGGTTAAAGGGACCGGTGTCGGCATCGTTGGGCCGCGGGCCCAGATGGACGACTTGGTCGGCCGCGAAAATGTGCCGCACGCTCTCCTCTTTAGTCGGCTTGGTAATGTCATAGGTCTCCATCGCCCATTCGATCGTGTACGAGACGTTTAGCGAACCATTCGAAGCACCGGCTGGCGACAGGGTCCACTCCGTTATGACCACCTCGGTTTGCTCTCCTTCGAAAATATCCTGGTTCCACAGGATCGACGGCAAGTCAATCTGCTCAATCAGGCTGTTGAAGAAGACCGCTTGGCCCGGCAGGGGCAGGATGCGGATGTGGTAGCGCTGACCGTTATTGACGTGATCGAGGTTCACGCCTAGGAAGTCGCCACCGCTGTGATCAATGTCGAGGGTCAACTGCAGGTTGTCGTCGCGCCACCAGCGCTTGGGATCTTCCTCGACCACGGTCAGGGTGTCGTCCTGGACGCGGTAAAAACCCCAGAGCCGGTTGTCCGGCGGTTGACTCCACGCCATGAAAAGGGCGAAGTCGAAGTCTTCCTTGGTATAACCGTCGTTGCCCGAGGCATCGTAGAAGTGCTCCGGCGTAAAGGCGAAAGACCGGTCGTACCAGCCCCAATCGCTTTCATCGCCGTCGATGGTCATGGCGGAGGGATCCGCCACCTGGGGCAGGAAGAATTCTGCTTCCACGTGCGCAAAAGCAATGCTGCTCGTAGCCAGCATCACGGCGCAGCCCATAAGTAGGATTTTGCTGCTCTTCATGGATACGTTACCTCCATTGGTGAGTGAAAAAGAAGAAGATGAATAATAAAAAGGTCTGCGAAATTGGTTTTTTGTGCACCTCCTTTCCTGTCCAATTGAACAGATGCTTGTTGCAGGTTTGTGTCTAATCTGTCCCCGTACTGGCGAAGATTCGGACAAAAGTCAGCGTCTCTTTGCGGGTGGCCTCTTCAAAGCTCTGGCGCTCCCACTGGAAGCCGGTGTTCATCGTCAGTTTGTACCCAAGATAAGCCGAAGTATTGGAAAAGAGGATCGAGAATACTAGGCTGCGAAAATCTTCGACGACGCCCACTTGCACTTGTTCAGACTTCTTCTTCAAGTTGTCAAAGTTAGAAAACTCCGTCCCAAATGCCAACCAAGTCGTGCCCGGGATCACGGAATAACGGGTGACTAGAAACAGCGTTTGCTCTAGGCTTTCCGTGTCCTGCAGCGCTCGGTCGGACGGCGTTTCGCTGCGAAAGGTGCTCTTCCACTTGGGGAAGAGGGTGAAACTGTCGTTCAGACGGAGGGTATAATCGGCCTTGTTGATCAGCCCCACAAAAGAGCGATTGCGTTTTATTTCGGCTTGGTCTCCTCGCTGGCTGAAAATTTCGTACTTCAGCTTGGCGGCGACATTCAGGTTGCGGATCCGGTGATAGCGCCCGCGCAGAAACAGGCTGTTGACAAAGGTGTCTTGATTGTCCAAGGGATCGGGGAAATCCGTCAAACCTATTGGATCGACCCAGCGGATTCGGTCTTCGGGGATATTGTCTTTGACGAATTTAAAGTGTTCAAAGACCGAGATATCCATCCCAGGCAGCCGCCAGTCGGCCGTAATCAGGCCGTAATTAACTTGGCTCGACCGGTCTCTGCTGATCAGTTCTTCACGCAGTCGTCCCACGGTCAGTTGGATTTGCTCGGTTAGCCGCAGGCCGCCGTATAGGTTGTAGCCCGCGTGGTCGCGCTCGTAGGGATAATCGGGCAAGCGGTCGTCCTCAAAACGGTCAATGAGCGTATTGTTGTTCATGTCCATGCCGAAGAGGAACTCGGGCGGATCAACTGCGTAGCGCAGGAAGGGTTCGGCGTAGTCCGGCCGGCTGTTCTGGTTCTGATTGAAATCGGAGACAAAGTCGTTGTTCTCATCGAGACCGGGAAAGACTTCGATGTCCCCGCCCGCCGAACCGCCCGAAACCCCAATACCCGTTCCCAACTGGCCGGCGCGAAACCAGTCGGCGAAGCGATCTTGATCGTCGTTGTCGTCGACGAACTCGAACAAGTTGCGCTGCTCGTCGCCGTAATCCACGCCGCCCAGAGAATTGGAGATAAAGCTGGTGGTGCTGTAATCGGGTTCCATGGTGAAAGCTTCGCCGTAAGCGAACCACGGATAATTGATGTAAGAGGCCGTCAAGTAGGCGGCTTGCGCGGTGGCTTGGTCGGCGGCTAGCTTGGTAAAGTTTTGGTTGGGGAAGCGCTGGAAACGCCGGTTGACGGCGTACTCGGCACGCACGTTGATCCCAGCCATATCGGTGATTTCCATGTCCACGCCGATGACCTCGTGGCCCGTAGGCAGACCGTATTCGAAGCGCAGGAAGCGCTGGTTGGTGCCGTCAGTGACCTCGCCCCGGGCCTGGGCCACCGGCAGGAATACCTCATCTCCCAAACGGTCCACTTGCATATTGGAAGCCACTTCTACCTTGTAGTCGTTGGCAATAATCAGCTCAAACTCCAGTT
>JAJEEZ010000184.1:0-6370 GCA_022820705.1 Candidatus Latescibacterota bacterium
ATGAAAACCGGAGTGATGAGAACGGATGCAATCCCCCGGGCGACATAGGTGAACGTACCCTGCGCGATATTCTCAGTCATCTATGAGAAGCATATACGCGAGTGGTAGGTCTGTAGCGTACTTTCTGGATCTGAAGAGCACGGCTGTACTAGGAAAGTGCCAAGCGCATGTTCCTTTGTTGTCTGCCGTATCGCCTCTATCTCGCTGGAGTACACCCCGATGACGCGGTGATCTTTGATGACGATCACCTTGCCCTCGTACTGAGCGGCTAGCTCTGCTTGGTGGTCCAAGTAGTATTGGAACTCATCTCTTAGTGCCATGGGTATTTCCTTTGGCTACTTTAGGGTGAGCAAAGAACCGTTCCGCTTCGATACTTTTAGCTTAACCGTTTAGTAGCGGCAGAGCAAGCGGCCTTAAGATACGCCATCGCCGGGCACCACTTACCCATGAAAATAAGCGTGCCCCTCGCCCATGAACCAGAAAATATCCACCAAATACGACAGCCCAATTCCCAAAAAATACCCGGCAATCAGCCCCATAAAAAACGGCCGCGCCTGGCGATAGGCCGCAATCCCCCCATAGCGCATAATCGCGCTCTTGGCCACCCAAGCCAGAAAGACCGAAAACGCAATAAGTCGCGTCATCCACAGCGGGGCTACTGCAATACCCACCGGATGCAGCGGCCACCAGTGCAATCGATACTGGAGAAAAGCTAAAATTGAGTACACCACCATCCCGATCCCAAAGTAAGACAGCTTGTTCCAGTCGGTCGGCCAAGGATCGTTGAAATGGCGGATCACCCCGTTGTATGCCATACCCCCGGCACCACCGCCAGCGATAAAGTACCAAGAGCCAAAATTGCCCGCGCCGTATTTGTAGCACAGCGAGAGGACGAAATAGAGACAAGTAGTGAAGCCCACCACCGCAGCAATGCCCAGCGCCAAGGCCATCGACCGGCGAACCCGGTACAATTCCCCAAGCCGTGCGCCGTGCGCCGCCGCCGGCATAAAAAGCGATTGCACATCCCCGAACCAAGTATAGGAAACCCCCAGCGCCACTAAATTGTGCCCGCCGATACTCGTGCCGGTTATCGCCAAGGCAAAGGCTTGAGCACCCACTGGCGGCGTCAAAAAATAGACCCCGGCCTGCACCACCAGCCGCGTGATACCGTAGTACGCGACCAACACGCCAAAGACAAAGAGCGCGGCAATGTGCAGATCCATCCCAGATCGCCACAACCAGCCGAGGATATAGACCAACGCGGCCATGAAGCCGCAAACCGCCGTGCGATAGGAAACCATTTCCTCGCTGTCGTCTATAGTCCGCCGTCCCCCCACGGCTTGGCGCACGACCGCCACTAAATGCCCCCGCGCCATCCACAAGCTCAACAGCACCATTGCCGTAAATCCGCCCCACGCCTGCCAAGAAAGCGACTGCATTCCCCAAACGAAAGCATCGGGCCGCGTCACGTCGTAGCCAATGCGGTTGGTAATCCCCTCTTGCACTACGGCTACTAAATAAAAAAACACGATGCTGAACGAGACGCTGGTGCTGACCAGATACATAAAGCCGATCACTGGGAAGTAGAGCATCAGACTGATGGTGGGAAACTCTCGGCTCAGTTGTAGATTGACGGCGTGGTTGAAGTTGATCTTGGGAAAGCCGATGTAGAACGAACCAATGATGTTGAACAGGATCATCCCCAGTGGAATCGCCGCGCCGATCCAAAACCCCTTGGAGCGCACAATCGCACGTCCATCGTCGTCGATCAGCAGTCGCGGCATTTCCATCAGGGGAAAGACCAGCCGTTCGTGCTCGACCCACTGGCAGCGAAAAATCACCACCAGGCAGAAGCAGGCGAAATACACGGTCAGAATCAGGCTCAACAGCCAAAACAGCGGCCCGATCCAGACATCAAACGGCAGGGCTTGCCCCTTGGGCAGTCCCTCGTAGAACCAGCGCATGGCGTCGCCGTCGGCGCGAGGTACGATCCAATCGGGCAGGTAGGGATGGATATTGCCCGCCCAGTCGTTTTCCGGAGTGGCTCCGTAGTACGGCGATGAAATGATCGCCAGCAAGGTGCCGACGATAAAGGTTGGAATCCCGGTCGCCGCCAAGCCCATGATCACAATCGTAGCCAACTCAGCGGGCCGCAACGCCCACGGGGGCCGTACCCACCGCACCAGCGCATTCGCCAGCAGAACCACCACAAAGCAAAAACCGGCGCTCGTCGGGAAATACGACCACGTAATCTCCGAAGAGCGCACCATCCAAATCGAATAGGGCGCTCCCGTGACAATGGCCATCACGACCACGACCCCCAGAACGGCCGAGCGCAAAGTCACGTTGTACCGCCCCTGCTCGATAGATAATTTACATTATCCATTTTTTTATATATTTACTTGTTCAACTCAACGTACTGACTATGTCCACGAACCGCTTCATACCCCTTATCCTCGCACTGCTGCTGACGGCTTGCTCCAAAAGCACCAGCCCGGATAGCGGCCCGCAATCCCTCTGCACGGACGCGCCCGGCACTATCTGCACTTGGGCCGGTACGGGCGAAGCCGGATTTAATGGCGACGATCAGCCGCTGCTAACTTCCACCCTGTACTGGCCCGTCGATCTCACCTTCACCCCCTCGGGTCCCTACCTCCTCGACTGGAACAATCACCGCGTGCGCCGCGCAACCCCGGAGGGCACGCTCGTCACCGTCATCGGCACGGACTTCGTCGGCGACGGCCCTTACGACGAATCTGACCAAGTGCCTCCCGGCGCACCCGGCACCGAGGTCCACCTCAACCACCCGACCCATATCCTACCGCTGGCCGACGGCACCCTGCTGCTAACGGCTTGGCACAATCACAAGCTGCGCCTCTACGACCCGCAGACCGGGCTCGTTCAAGTCATCTGCGGCGCGGGTCCGGGCTTTGCCGGGGACGGCGGTTCGGCCCGCGACGCACTTTTGAGCCAGCCTCCGCAAACGGTCTTAGGCCCCGACGGCGGGCTATACATCCTCGACCAGCGCAATCAGCGAGTGCGCAAAATAGACCCCGACGGCATCATCACCACCGTCGTAGGCACCGGCGTGGCCGGGTTTGCTGGCGATGGCGGCAGCCCGCGCGACGCCCAGTTGCAGATGCCAGCCGGAGCCAACCCACCGCCAGCGGGCAGCTTAATTTTTGGTCCGCAGGGACGGCTCTACATCGCCGACGCCCTCAACCACCGCATCCGCCGCGTTGACTTTGACCGCGACCTAATCGAAACGGTGGCTGGCACGGGTGCGGCCGGGTTTGCTGGCGACGGCGGACCGGCCCTCAGCGCCGATCTCAACAACCCGCGCGACTTGGCCTTTGGTCCCGACGGCCGGCTCTACATTGCCGACGAATTTAACCACCGCATCCGCGCCCTCGACCTAGCGACTCGGATCCTTGAGACTGTTGCTGGCAGCGGCGAGGAAGGATTTTCCGGCGATGGCAGACCCGCCCTCAGCGCAGCCCTCAACCGCCCTGCCGGGCTTGACTTTGACCCACAGGGTCGGCTCTATATTGCCGACACGTATAACCACCGCATCCGCCGCGTCATCTTGCCATGATCTACCTAGCACTCTTATTCATCCTGTCCGCCTGCGGAGAAACGCCCACTGGCCCTAGCAGCCCCTACGGACGCATCGAAACCTTTGCCGGAACCGGCGACGCTGGCAAAGGCCCCGAAGAAGCTCCGCTGCTGCAAGCGCTCTTCTATCTGCCACAAGACCTGACCTACGGCCCCGACGGGCGGCTCTACATCCTCGACTGGAACAACCATCGCGTCCGCGTCACCACCAAGATCAGCGACCTCACCCAAACGCGACAGCAGCATCCACGATACCGAGGCCGCGTCGTCGCCAAGGGCAGCATCACCACCCTAATCGGCACGGGCGAACTCGGCGACGCACCGGCCGGTCGAGCGCGCGAGATCGGCCTCAACCATCCGACTCACATCGCTTTTGATCCGCTCGGACGCCTGATACTCACGGCTTGGCACAACTCGATGATCCTGCGCTATGACTTTGCCACCGACTATATCGAGCCGATCTGCGGCACGGGCGAGCGCACCTACAGCGGCGACGGTGGCCCCGCGGCCCTAGCGACGATCAACCTGCCCAGCGCTACCGCCTTTGATCCGCTCGGACGCATGTACATCTCCGACCAAGAAAACCAGCGCATCCGCATGGTCGATACAGACGGCACGATCCACACGGTCGTCGGCACCGGCGAACCGGGTTTTTCCGGCGACGGAGGGCCTGCGGACCAAGCCCGGATCTACGCGCCGATAGGCCAAGCGGCCCCGCCCACCAGCCGCATCGCCACCGACGAATTCGGCAACCTCTACCTCGCCGACACCTTCAACAATCGCATCCGCAAGGTTGACTACGCGACCGGCATCATCACCACCATCGCCGGCAACGACGCGCGGAACATCGGCTCTATCGCTGACTACACCTCCCCACCCGAGCCTGGAGACAGCGAAGACGGAACCGCCGCGCTCGCAGTTTCCCTATACTGGCCCTGCGACGTGGCCATTGACTCCGAGGGCCGGGTCTTTTTCGCCGACACCTTCAACCACTGCGTGCGCTACATCGACCTCGACGGCGCACTCTACACCGTGGCCGGCCAGTGCGGCAAATCCGGCGATACGGGCGACGGTGGCGATCCGCAGGCCGCCCTGCTCAGCCGCCCCTACGGCATCGAACTCGACCCAGACGACAACCTCTATATCGCCGATACGCGCAACCACCGCATCCGCCTAGTGCGGAAGTAAAGGGCTGCTAATCGGCCAGATTGTCCCCGACGATCACCGCCCCCGCAAATCCCTCAGCTACCATCCGCTCGGCAAAGGCCCACACCTCGGATTGAGGCAGCAGCGCATTGTTGCTGATGATCAAGTCCGCCCCCACGTGGCCGATGCCGCGCAGCCCGTTTAGGCTTTGCAGTGCGCCGTTGCCACTGACCTCCAAAAAGTCCCGCACACGTGCCAAGTGATGCAGGCCCTCCAGACTTTGCAGTGCATCGTTGAACCAGATGTCCACGCTGCCTTCGATCTCCACGAGATGCGGCATGTCCGTCAGGGACGCAAGCGATTCATTGTGGACCAGTGCCAAGCCCCCGCTGACAGAAGCGAGATTTTCCAACCCTTTGAGCGAGCGCAGGGCCTTGTTTTCAAAGATCAACAGGCCTTCCACCACGTGAGCGGCCTTGCCAGCCGCGGGCGTGGGCAAAGGCGGTGATGCATCCGCCGGACCTAACCCCGCTCCCACGCTTTCAAGCCCTTCCAGCCCCGCTAGGCTTTCCAAACGGTCGTTAAACCAAATCTCGACGCTCCCCTCGACGCGCCGCAGCCCTTCCAAACCCGTCAGCGCAACTAAGCTACTCCCGACGATCTGCAAGTCGCCGTCGATGATGTAAGCATCACCTCCCCTTTCTCTAAGAGCCGCAATATCTTCCGACGACGCAATAACAACGCCCTCTTCCAAGACGATCGGCGCTACCGGTGCTACTGGATCTTTGCCACAGCCTGCCAGCGCGACGAGCAATGGCCAGATCAACCTATAGCAATCCTGAAAGGCTTGAACGATTCGATTTGCGGATCGTCTTGTTTCTACTATTCTGCGTCCATCTGCGTCCATCTGCGGATTATCTGGTGGATAATGTAGAATTGCTATAGCACCCAATTCAAAAATCCCGCGCACACCGAATCCCAATGTCTATATCGGTCAATCGCGGATCATAGGCTTCCCGGTTCGCCGCGGGTAGGGACTCCTTTTCAAACCACCACGACCCACCCCGCAGCACCCCAAATTCTCCGCGCAACGGCCCCTGAGGATTGTCCCGTGGGCTTTCGGCATAGTACGTGTCCCCGTACCAATCGGACACCCACTCCCACACGTTGCCCGCCATGTCGTGTGCCCCGTACGGCGATACTCCTTGGGGACGACTGCCCACCGGCTCGGTCGCTCCAGCGATAAAGCGAAAGTTGGCCTCGTCTCCTTCCAACTCGTATCCCCAAGGATATATGCGCCCATCGGTTCCGCGCGCGGCCTTCTCCCACTCGGCTTCCGTCGGCAGCCGCAGGCCAGCCCACGCGCAATAGTCGAACGCGCTTTGGCGGTTGACGCAGTTGATGGGATGCGTGTCGTCTATGTCTTTGTCCCAATTGCAGTTAGGGGCATAGGCTGGCTCTTCGCAGGCATCGTCCTCCACGCAGCGCCGATACAGTCCTATGGTGACCTCAAACTGGTCGATGTAGTACGCGGAAAGAAAAACTTGGTGCGGCGGCTTCTCGTCTGGGTCGCCCGCTTCCCATCCCATCACAAAGAGGCCTTCGGGCA
>JAJEEZ010000316.1:0-7324 GCA_022820705.1 Candidatus Latescibacterota bacterium
CAAGAGGGTGTAGGAGGAAACGCGCACCGGCTCTTCGAGACTGGGATAGAGGCGAAACAGCCGGATTGGAAAGTAGTGTCCCAAGTCAATAAAGAGAATCCATTGCTGCGTGACGTCTTCCCCCAACCGATCGATGCGTTCAAAATGGGTCAATGGATCGCCGTCGAAGACGCGCCCCAAACCCTCTTGCAACCGTATCCCGGTCAAAGCTCTTTCAAATCTACCGAGGGCCGTGAGGTTGAGACTCTTGTTGTACTTATCGCCACCGGGCGGGCGGGGAAAAGACTCGGCCACGTTGATCATGGCCTCGATCTCGGTTATGCCAGCCCGGCGCAATAATTGGACGGTTTCCAAGCTGCGCGGAAACGGACTCCAGCGAGGAATCAACACCGTGCCCTCTTCGACGATCGCACCATCGCCGCGTTCTGCATCAGTCAGTGCCACCACATCGGCTCTAGTCACATTGAGCGAAAAGGCGAAGAGGGTGGAGTCAATCGCCGCATCTGTTTCGTCGGAAGTTAAGGCGAGGGAAATTTCGGGAACGGGTACCATGCGCGCGGGCGCAATGGGGCCAATGCCGTCTTCGTAACTTTCGAGGTCTATTAGTTCAATGAAAGTATTCTCTGAAACCGACCTCTGTTTGACGGCGCTCCAGGTGGAATTGCCAGGAATGGATAACAAGCGCAACTCTGCGGCAGCGTTTACCACCAAACCCGACAAAACCAGCACGGCGACACAAATCCCTATTCTCATTCCGTTTACTCCCCGGTAGAGTAAGCTCTCTCGCCCAGGTTGGCAATAGGCATTGGGAACGAGCTATTATGCGATACGAGTAGTTATAGCTACATATGAACTAATAGAAAGTGGCGATTTTAAGCGCAAAGAGAGGGAGGATGCTTCCCCCCTCTCTTTGCACAGGTCAAACAACAGGCTGTTCGATCGTTTACTCGCTCAGCGAGGCCTTGATTCGACCCCAAGAGTTTTCCTCAACCGCCGTGCCAGTATCGCCACCGGCACCGACCAAGCGAGCATCGACAAAGCGCTCGGCAAAGCGCCAAGTTGCGGCCTGACCAGATATGGTGTGGAAGGCGCGATCTTGGCCCGGAGCCTGATCTGTATCCGGCGTCGAGATTTGGTAACCAATGATCTTACCTTCAAAGAGAGGCGACGCAACACTATCGTCGGGACTGTTCCAGATCAGGTCGTCGAACGGCGTGCAGTAAAACTCAATGATGCTGACCGTTGGACCGTCACCCACTGAGACACCACCACCATCGGCATAGGGCACATCGTTGACCCACTCAGAGCCTGCACCGAGGTAGAAGACGTGGCGCCCCGAAGGGTCGTCCGCAACGGCGATGTACTGCTGTGCCGTGCGGTTGTTGTTCAGTTTCTTCTCTTCGTCGGTCCAGTCCGGGTTGGCCGAGCCAGTGTAATCGCCACCAGTGTGATCGCCGTCGAGCATGCATTCGATGGCTTCATAATTCCAAGGGCTGCTGCCGTCGTACTCTCTGCCGAAGTACACGTTATCGATGCGCTCCATGGCGAACCATATCGTGCCATTGGTGGCGTTCCAGCCCGACCAGATGCGATAGTCGAGGTCCGCCGGGTCGTACTGAGCACCATCGCCCACTGTGGGATCTTGATATAGATCAGTGGGGAGAAAGTTGGGCTCTCCGACTACATCTTCCCAATCCTCAACGGTGCCATCGGTAAAGTCGAGGTCACCTGTATCCTCATCAAGCATCTCAAAGAGCAGGTAAACCCGCTCTCCAATATGCGCACTAGCCCCGCTTGTCAGGCCCAGTATCAGGCCTATAGCGAGAAGGCCATATAGACGTTTCATAAGCTGCGACTCCTTTTAATACTCCCCTATCGGGAGTGTGGTTTTGGGGCAGCGACCTTTTCGGCTCGATCGTGCGTCGTAGCACGAGCTATCGCTTGTCGCCTCCGTAGGTCTGTCTTCCCCTCGTAGTGAATTACAACCCACTAGAAAATCGGCATCCGACTCTATTCCTTCAATAACAATAACATCCGGAGCCGCTTCCGTGGACTTTTATTCGGCGTAATATAGAATATTTGTCACTGTACTGCAAGTGATTATTACTGCCACTGCCGTGCCTAGCAACCTATTGACATATTCCCGATAAATATTAGGTCAGTAACACTTATTGAGAATCTTCGACAGTGTCGCCAACATCGCCTTCGATGCTATCTCCGGTGTTACTGTCGTTAGTGTCGGCAGCACTGTCTTCAGCGCTTTCTTCGTCCTTATCTTGCCGAAAGCGAATATGCTTCACATCATGCATACCAATCGCAAATGGACTTGAACCTACAACGCCCGTAAAGGCCCGGTTGACGCGCTCGAAATAGCTCTTGTCGGTCTCGCCCGAAAGGCGCACTAGGCTCGCTTCGACCGTGCCCATAACGGTTTTCCCCGACCAATAGGTCGCCGTTATCGGCCTGAACTCATCACCCGTCCCACCATCTTCAAAGTCAATCCGTGCCACTTTGTCTAGGGGAATAAAGCGCTTGTTGCGGCCCCTGAAAAAGTCGAGCCGCTGCTTGCCATGATAGCGCAAATTTCCCACCTCAAAGCGCCTGCCGTTCATCGTGATGATCGTGGCCTTGAGAATTTTTTCCTCGGGCGGCTCCTCGCCGACGGGGTGGCGCAAGACAATCTCTTGCACATCGCTAGCGAGAATGAAAAACGGCCCTAGTTCGGTCACCCCAGAGAATCGACGCCCACTACTCCCACCGCCAACCGCATCTTGGTGAGGCGAAGCGGAGCCACCCGTCACCATCAAGCCCGCCTCTTGAACACCGTTGCGGAACACAAGCACGACGCGCTGCTCCTCGTCGCTGCGTTCTCCTTCAAAGCGCAACCGATCTACCTTAACCAGTTCCACCAACCGACGCTGCCCTTGGACGTAGATTTCCAAATCCTGACGCCCCTGAAAGGTGAACTTATCTACTTGGTGCTGATTTCCGTAGCGATCGATAACGGTCGCCTTGAGAGCGGAAGTTGCAGCTCCACTAGCAGATACCCATAGCGCGGCCAAGAGTGCAATTCCACCCCATAATACTTTGCGCTTCATGGCATTACTCCACGATAAGCGATCAGCCTAAGGCTGTGCGTCCCCTTCGCCCCCTTCGCCCGGTTGTGCCGGCGAGGGCGGCGGTCCGATGAGAATGTTCTGGGTCTGTCCCATGCTGATCTGTACGGGCCTGATTTCGTCCAAATTAGTGGGAGAATTTTCAATCCGCACTTTGTACTCGCCCACTGGCACGATAAAATAGCGCACTTCTGTCGAGGTCATGCCTCGGCCCAGCATAGTCCGCAAATTGTAGTCAAAAATTAGGAACGGAACCTGACTGCGGCCCTGCGCATCGGAAAAAATGACCTGAAAGCGGCCGATGGGTATGGTCGCGTACATTTCCTGTCCCATTAGGACTTCGACTTCCTTCTCGACGCTGTCGTCGATATCCGTATTGACCACAACTGTGTATCTGCCGGGGTCCAGATCGACAAATTGCGGCAGAGAGCGGTAGCCGGTCTCGTATCCTATGGGCGAACTCGCAGCCATGCGCGGTGATTCCGAGTGAATCTCCTCGCCAGTCTCTCCGTCGAGTACGTAGTAATTGACTTCGTTGATCCCACCCGTCTCCAACATGAGCCGACCCTTGCCTTCGGGAATGGGCGGCAGACCATAACCGCCTCCTCCGCTGCCTCCGGTGGTGGCACAGCCAGCCACAACGGCTGCTATACCGACCAGAAACCACTTTCGCACCTGTGTGTATTCGATTTTCGACGCCATCTTTCCCTCCTTGGGACGAGCTGTAGAAAACGGACAACTGTCTAAGTTGAATATATCAGATATATATGAATATATAGGCTCTTGGCCGCTGTCAACTACTCGCCGCGACTCGCGAGAGATACGAGGATGAAGTGCCGGTCCTGTCTTGGTTGACGACTGACGAAGTGCTTAAACTCTGCTTCATCCTGCCACTGGCGCGGGTGCGCCGAAGGAATCGTCACTCCGCGGCGCAAAAGATCTTGCCAAAAAGACTCGTTCCCCACAACAAAACCAGCCGCTACGAGGAAATAGTCTGCGCCCTCGGCCGCGAGACTGTCGAGCCGATCGGGCGCAAATTGGTCCGGGGTTATTTGCCATCCCTTGCGATGGCAGTAGTAGAGCAAGGTTGGGCTTTGCGACCGGTGCGATACCCCGGTGTTTTCGTCCTCGTCGCCGATGACTAACAACGCATCCTGCGGCAACTTGGCGTCGAGTATCCGCCCCACCAAGTGGCAGCTTTGGTAGTAGTTGTGCCAATTATTGGGCTGCGCGTAATACGGCCTAACCGCCCAAGCGCTGTAGGCGGCGACCCCGACGATCAGGATACATACTAACACGACGCGCCAGTAGTGCGTCCAGTTCCGCGCGAACCGACACCATCCCGCCCCTACGGCATCTGCCCCAATAATGGCTTCAAGCACCCGTCCAGCTAGAAGGGCCCCGACCGGAGCAAAGGGCAGTTGATAGTAATGTAGTCTGCGATTGCCCTCAGGAACCACAAAGACGTAGAGCACCAGCCCTCCCATCCACACCCAGAGCGTCCACTCGCGCCGCTGGTTAGGCGCTAGGGCGAGTCCAGCCAAAACTAGGATCGCCCCCGCAGGCGTATAGACGCTGTGCCAGAATCGCTCCAAGAGCGTCACGTAAAAATCAGCCGTAAAAAGTAGGCTGCGATCCCACTTGTCATAGCCGTAGCGATTCCAGATACCAAATGTCAGGCCGGTCTCCTCAAAGAGCAGGCTGGCGTGCCAGTACCAGAGCACGGCGGGTGCCAAAGCTAGCACGAGATAGAGCCAAAGCACAGGCTTGAAGGCGAAGCGCCAACCCCAGCGCAGCCAAGCTAAGGCGACCAGCGGGAAACCGAGATAGAGGGTAGGTATTTTGACGAGAAAACACAGGGCGGCCAACAGAACAGCCAGCGCGAAGTCCCATCGGCGACTGCTGTCAATCCACCGCGCAAAAGCCCAAAGCGACCCCACGCTAAAAAGGATCATCAGCGCTTCAGGCATAAAGGTGCGCCCGTAGTAGATGCTAATGGGAAAAAGCAAATAGAGCAGCGCCGCTAGTAGCGCACCCAGCCACCCTAAGCCCAATCGCAAGCCCAGCCAATAGAGCAGCGCCGCCGCCGCCGTCGAGCACAGCGCCGCCACGAGCCGCCCGAGCCACTCATAGGAACCCTCGGCAGCGGCGTAAAGCAGGGCAACGACGAAGGGGTATAGCGGAAAATTCGTCTCCACGTACCCAGGGGTGGTGCCGCGCCAATCGACGCGAGGATAGAAGAGCGAATACCCTTCTTCGTAAAAATTGCGGGCTATAGCGGCCGTATCCGTCTGACGCCAAGCCTGCTTGTCGATCAGGGGATCTTGCAGGTTTACAAGCCGTAGGGCCAGCCCCAGGGCGAGGACGATATAAAGATAAAAAGCGCCCTTAGCCCCCTTCGTTTGCATGTCGAATCAGTAGGGACGCCAGCTCGGCGACATATCGTCGCGGTCGTCGTTATCGGTCAGGTTGATAGGCATCAGCGGCGGCGCGTCCATCTCGTCCAAGTCGAATCCAGCCGTACCGATCAAGTAAATGTCGTATTCGTCGTCGCCCATCCTGCCCGCATAAGCTATCCCCTTGCCATCGGGCGACCAGACGGGCTCTTGCTCGTAGGTCTTCTCGGCAATGGAGATGCGGGTCTGCCCTTGCCCGTCGGGCCGCATGAGCATCAGCTCTTGACCACCAAACTCCTCCGAGTTGTAAGCCAAGCGGTCGCCTTTTGGAGAAAACGACGCGAACAAGTCGAGCTTGCGCCGATTTTCGGTGAGGCGAGTCCGATTCGATCCGTCGAGATCAATGAGGTAGATCTCGGCGTTGTCGTCGAAGGCCGCAGAAGTAAAGGCGATGCGGCGGCCGTCAGGCGAAAACGAAGGCTGGCCACCTTGGACCAACTTCCGCGGATTGGCCCCATCGGCGTCCATGAGCCAAACGGCCACATCGCCGTCGCGCTGACTGACGAAGGCGATCGTCTCGCCGTCGGGCGAAAAAACGCCGCGCTGGTCGCGCTCGGGATGTTCGGTTAAGCGCACGACATTAGAGCTATCGGCATCCATGACGTAGAGGTCGATGTTGCTCATCACGTCGCCGCGAGTGAAAATGATCTTCTTTCCATCGGGCGACCAAGAGGGATGCTGCTCGGGTTCAGGGGTGTGAGTTAGTTGCTGACGGTCGCTGCCATCGGCCTTGATGCTAAACAAATCCCAGTTGCGGACGTTTTTCTTAGTAGAGGCGTAGAGGATTATGCCCTCGCGTTTGAAAGGGGCATTGCTTCCCGTGGGAATATTGAATATAACCTCGTAGGTCCGCACGCCCCATAGCGGCGGCGATTCCACTTGTAAGACCTCATTCCCCAGATAATCCCCCGCGGCGACATTAACTGCATAAGAGCCGCCGCCCAATTCGATTTTGCTATCCGGCTCGGGCAGGATGTAAGTTCCGGCTTTGACCAAGTGGTTGAATTTGTATTGGACGTCATTGGCGTCTAAGCGCACGAGTTGGCCGTCCCCGCCCTTGATTTCGATTTTAACTTGATTCGAGCCGCATCCTGCGATCACGACAGCTAAAACCAATACAAATAGTTTGAACATGTAGTCTCCTTGCTGAGTTATTGCACACCCGGCCCATCAAGCCAAGCCACTGAGCACCCGCAGGCGATTGCCGAGATGATCCATCAATTCGTTGATATTGGCAAAAGAATCCGAGTAGAGCGGTTCGTCAACCCGAAAGTGCACCCGCGCCCCAGGCCGAGCGTAGCTATCGTACTCCAGTCCAATGGGAATCAATGGCACGCGCATCCCCAACCGCTCTTCGGCCTGTACCAGATGTTCGACTACTTCCTTTTGCAGCGGCCCCAACTTGTCCTGATAGCGCATGCCTTCCGGGTGCGAGACGACCAATTCTCCACTCTGGTATAGCCCATCTAGATAGGCTTGCATCTGTTGGTTGGCCGCGCGAGCGCGCCGAATCTCAGCGCGGCGCTGCTCCCGGTCTGCGATCCGCCTTATATCTTTCGGTCGCACCACTTTGACCCCCCCCATCAACTCTATGAAACCCCATATAACAACCTTCATAATGTAGTTGTCATAGCGCCGTGTGAACCTGTACAACAAGACTCCTTCGAGCAGAATGTCGCGGTATGCGCAATGTTTGGGTAAAATCAGGGCCGGCCCCTCGCGCGGCAGATTGCTACCGCCCTCGACCGCCAA
>JAJEEZ010000061.1:0-17518 GCA_022820705.1 Candidatus Latescibacterota bacterium
CCGCGGAGCGCTGATTGTAGCAGATGGCGCACACGCTCCAGGCATGATCCCACTGGACCTGCTGGATCTCGGCTGCGACTTTTACGGAGGCAACTGTCACAAATGGCTGTGCGCGCCCAAAGGCACTGGATTTCTTTATGCTTCGCCTGCGGGACAAGAGCAACTCAATCACGTTGTTGCAAGTTGGGGATACAGCCGAGAAGGCGCGAAAAGGGGAGCAGATGGCATTCTACGAATCAATGACCGCCCATTTATGTGGGGCATTGAAAACTGGGGGACCCGGGACCAAGCCTGTTTTGCAGCCGTGGGCACGGCGATTGAATTTCAAGAGACTATTGGCAAAGAACGGGTTCGGCAAAGGGGTCGCCAGTTAGCGGCCTATCTGCGGGATCGCTTGGCTGCAACTGGCTGGGCAAAACAGCTCACTCCCTCCGCACCCGCCCTCTCTGGATCCATCTCAGCCTTCCACCTTTCCGGATTCGACGATCTAGATCTTTATAAGCGATACCGGATCACTGTGCCGACGGCAAAAAGCGACGCTGGACACTGGATGCGCGTTTCCACCCATATCTGCAACGGCTTTGACCATGTAGATCTACTGATAGACGCTTTACAGGAACTGAGAAATGAGTGAAAAAGAGATCGTTGAAAAAACAGAAGTCCCCGCCACAGTCGAATCGCTACAAGCTGACCTCCATGCACTCGGCGTCAAATCGGGAATGGTCGTATTGGTGCATTCGTCCTTGAGTGCGATGGGATGGGTGTGCGGAGGATCTGTGGCGGTTATCGCTGCCCTTCAGAAAGCCTTGGGTTCCACTGGAACGCTTGTGATGCCCACCCATTCGCCCGACCTGACTGAACCGAGCGGCTGGGAAAGTCCGCCCGTCCCCGAGTCGTGGTGGCCGGTAATACGCGATAACATGCCGGCCTACGATCCAGAGCTTACCCCTACTCGTTCCATGGGCATTATCGCAGAGACATTTCGCAAGCAACGAGGCGTCCGCCGCAGCGCACATCCACAGGTCTCGTTCTGTGCATGTGGCCCCCAAGCGTCGCGCATCACCGATAATCACGCATTGGCCTTTGGTCTAGGCGAGCATTCGCCGCTCGCGAGAATCTACGACCTGCACGGCTTTATCCTCCTTCTCGGTGTGGATCACAGCAACAATACATCCATGCACCTTGCAGAACACCGGGCGACTTTTCCAACCAAACGCGTCATCCAGCAGGGCGCGCCAATCGCTACGGCGGATTCGCGGAGATGGGCCACCTTTGAAGATGTTGACATCGACAGCTCAGATTTTGATCGCATCGGCGAGGACTTTCTGCGATCAGATGCGGGCCATGTCGTCCGCCGTGGCCGGATTGGTCTTGCAGATTGCCAGCTCATACCACAACGAGACGTCGTGGACTTCACGGTCAGTTGGCTCGAAGAGAATAGGTCGAAATAAATCTAAAGGAGAAGAGACGACGTGTTAGTGAAGATATTCGTAATGCGAGAGGGCTACTTTAGTTCGATTGCCAAGGCTTCCTCTGATCTTGAGGAGGAGATCAATTTGTGGCTTCGTGCAAATCCCAATATTCGGATCGCGAACATCGAGCAGTCGTCGTGCGGCGGCAGCGTGGAGCCATCAAGGACAGTCGTGTCTGTGTGGTACCAGGACAAGGCGACTCAAGCCTAAACCCTGCGACGCACCTCCGTTTAGCGCGCCAACAGGTCGGCAATCAAAGGAGCGGCTTGTTGCAGCGAAGGCAGGATGCTGTACGCTTGGGACTCGGCTTGGGGCGAAGGTTTCTTGAGATCGGGTACCATGATCACGGTCATCCCCGCCGTGTGAGCCGATTGGACTCCGGCTTCTGAATCCTCTAGGGCGATACAAGCAGCCGGGGGCAATTCCAAACGACGGGCTGCTTCTAAGTAGAGGTCCGGGGCTGGCTTGCCACGAGCGACTTGGTCGCTAGTGACAATGTGCTCAAAGCGATCCGCCAAATCGCCCGCTTCCAAAGTCTCCGCGGCCTGTTTGGCGCTGGAAGAAGTTGCTACTGCTCTGGGGACGGCCGCCGCCTCAAGTTGGTCGAGCAAAGGCAGCAGGCCGGGCTTGGTATCAATGCCGTGTTCCTCCACTTGCCGGTACCATTGGTCTGCACCCAACTCGGTAAAGCGCTGCAAGGGAAAAGCGGGGCCAAAGTACGCACCTACCTTTTTCAGGGCGTCTTTGGTCGGAGTGCCAATCAAGGTCAGATAGAACTCGTCGTCTAGGACGTAGCCCAATGCCTCGGCAGCTTGTTGCCAAGCAGCCTGATACAAAGGCTCGGTGTCGAGCATGAGGCCGTCCATGTCGAAGACGACGGCGCGCAAAGGAGTTGGAGAAGTGCTCATAGGTCATTGGGAGAGGTGTCGAGGTCAGATACGCTCCCAAGATAAGGGCAAACGCGAGTAAGGTCTTGATCTCACAGCATAAACATAGTAGTAAATGCAGGTGACAACAGTATGTCGAACGGACCGTGGTCTCACTTTTCAAGGGGGAAAGACCCATGAGCAATCACATCGTCGTATCGAGCGTTTCCTACGCCCCGATCAGCGGGGAGGACCAGGAGGTGATGGAGCAAACCCACAAGGACCTAAAGGACTTGGTGGGCCGAGTCGCCCGCGCCACTAGCCCCGATCTGATCGTCCTGCCCGAGACCATCTGCCGAAACTGCGACGAGGAAGTGCCAGAGGGGCCGACGACTCAGCTACTAGCTGGCTTAGCCCGGGAGTATAGCTGCTATATCACCGTGCCGGTGCATCAGAAGGAGCGCAAAAGCGGGGCAGTCTTCAACGTCCTCGGGCTGCTCGACCGGCAGGGAGAATTATCCGGTATCTACCGCAAGTACATCCCCGTGTACCCAGAGTTCGACCACGGCACTCGTCCCGGCCCAGGCGCGTCCTTGATCCAGACCGAATTCGGGCCGGTGGGTGGGGTGATCTGCTTTGATCTAAACTTTGGAGAATTGCGTGCCCAGTACAAAAAGCTCAAGCCGAAATTGCTGCTCTTCAGTTCCATGTATCACGGCGGACTAGTGCAGAACTTCTGGGCTTTGGATGTGCAGGCATTTTTTATCGGCTCGGTGTACAAGGGGACGCCCTGTACCATTATCGACCCGCAGGGTACCACGCTAGCACAAAGCAACAACTATCAGAACTGGGCCACGGCGCGTATCAACCTAGACTACGAGGTGGTGCATCTCGACAAAAATCAGGCCAAGTACGACGATATCCACCGGCAGTACGGCGAGGCCGTGCGCATTGTCACGACCGGACAGGTGGGCACTTCGGTGATCTACAGCGAGACCGAGGAGCGCACTGCAGCCGATATTGTCGATGAATTTGAGCTAGTGCGGCTAGACGAGTACTTCGACTGGTCGAGGGAACTGCGGACAGAGCACCTGGCGTGATTTGCAAAAGGGCCGACTTCACCGCGGAAGCCGGCCCTTTTGCAATACCAACGCGAAACTCCCTAAAAATCCACCTGTATCTTCGCCGTAAAGCGATTGATGTGGATCATGTCGTCGGCAAAGATAAAGTCGCGCTGGAAGCGCAAGCCCGCCCGCAGGCGGTCGCTGAGAATCACCTCGGTCCCGACTCCCGGAACGATGCCGAAGTGAGTATCGCCGACCTCAGGCGAGTACAGCTCGGCGTCGAGCGAAAAGTAGTAGTTGAACGGCCGAGTAATGTAGGCCGAGCGCACCCCGCCGGCATAGAGGTTGATGTTCTGGTCCAAGATGCGGGCAAATCCCACCTGAAAGGCCACCCATTCCTCGACCATGTAGCCCGCATTAAGCCCCGTAATGAGGTTGGTCTCAGTGTCCTCGGCTTCGCTCTCCATCATCGCCGCCCCCAAAAAGCCCTCGGTGTAGAAGCGACCGTACTGGGCCTTGTAATGGTAGCCGCCCTTGCCGTATTCGCTGCCTTCGGGGCCGTCGGTGCGCCCCGGCGTCGCAGCCTGTGCCCCAATGGCCAGCGCCAGCAGGGCGATCAGTGCAATGCGTCTCATGCTCCGTGCTCCTTTCCCTAGAAGCCGATGCTCCTCTTCTGGAAGTGCTTGGTGATTTCCTTCTGGTCGGTCCAGACGATCTCAGTGGTCGAGATGTCGGTCAACTCAAAGGTCGCCTTGTAGTAGATGACCTTGTCTTTGCCCACCTGCTGTATGGTCGAGGTGATGACCCCGCCGAGCAAGAAGCGCGCGCCGCGCTGGTTGCCCGGTCCCTGAGCCTCGTCTGGACGCACGTAACCCGATTCTTGATACTCGTACTCTTGGGCGATCTCTTGCCGCGCGGCCTTGTCGAGGAACGTAAACTGCCCACTCTGGATGAGCGCAGTCTTGACGTGGTCGTACAGCGCCTGCATGTCGATGTGCTCGGTGGTCTTGTTGCGCGGCATCTCCAAGATGACAACCGGCTTTTCAGCCATCGCCCGGGCATCCGACCAGATCTCCATCGAGCTGATCATCTTCTTGGCGACTAGCTGCATGTCGTTCTGGTTCCACTTGTCGTCGAGCATGGAGATCGCTTCTGGATCTCCGTACTCGCCCTTGGTAAAGGCCCTCGGGCCGCCACAGGCCGCGAGCCCCATAGCCAAGGCGATTGCCGCGAAAACGTAGCGTTTCATCGTAAGCTCCTTTCAATCCCATTCGCACTGGAAATGGGTGCGCACTAAGTGCCAGCGGTTGGCCAGCATCGCGTCCTGCCGGTAGAGCACTTGGAGGCTGCATTGGCGCTCCAGCGACGCGGCTGGATACTCGAACACGAACTCCTGCACCCCGGCCCGGTCCGCCTCGGGAATATCGGCTGAAGTGTAGATATCCGGTTTGGTCGAGGTAAAAACTAGGGCCTTTTTGCGGCCATAGGTCTTGAGCGGGACCTCGGAGGCAAAGGTCACGCGCCGCACCTTTTTGGGCAGCAGCAGATCGGTGTTGTCGATCAGCGCATCGCGCTGCCAGCGGCCGGCGAGGATCGCTTGCAAGTTGCCGATAAAGACCCGCTCCTTGTCGCCGTCGGGCACGATCAAGTAGAGATAGCCCTTGCGCGCCTGCGTCGATACGGTGGCCTTGCCGCCCAATCCCTCAAAATCGAGGGCGATCGTCAGCCCGAACGAGCGGTTGGGCGGCAGCGCGTGGAGCGATACCGCCTGGATCACCTGCTCGGCGACGCCGGCTTGCTTCAATTCCACTAGGGCATCTACCGAGGCGTCGCAGACGCAGCGCCGCTCCTCGAGCATTTTGACGATCGCATCGGTGTTGAACTTGTTGGCGCTCAGCTTGCGCACGTCGTCGAGGCTCATCGGCAGTTGATCCGAGCGCTCGTAGTAGCGCTTGGGTAGCTGGCCGCCGTCCCAATCGACGATATTGATGATCGCCCCTTCCTCCAGCGGGTCCGTTACCTGATCGGCAGCCCGCGTGCTCTGCTGCGCCGCGGCCGGCAGCGCCAACGCCAGCGCGGCGATCCATAGTTTGACGTACATGATTGTTTGCTCCTCAGCGAAAAGTGCGAAAGTTTAGAAAGACCTTTTCTCCATCCGCCACCGCCACTTCGGGCAACGTCTCTACTGCTAAGACCCTTCCCCGGTCGTCGAGCAATTCTAGGGTCGGAGCAGCAGGGCCTGGGGCCACCGCCAGCCGGGCGATGCGGATGGCGTGTGGTAGCGCCAGCCAGCCGCGCGTGTCAGCGGCCTCGGTCGCCACGCCGAAGAGGTTGACCAAGCCGCCCAGCGCTTTGCTCAAACCCTCCTTGGCCCAATCGTCCTCGTCGTCCTCGTCATCGTCCTCAAAGGCTTTTTCAATGCTCTTGGACGCTAGGTACTTGGCCAAGTTGCGGGCAACGGCGCGCAGCAGGATGGTATCGAATTTCTGCGCAAAGGTCCGCTGGGCAATCGCGTCCAAGTCCTCGGCTGTGGCTGCCAGCGCACTCTGGTCGCCAGCGCGCAACCGCACCCCGGCCACCTGCGAGGGCACTTCCCGGTATTCGGGTAATGCCACCCTAAGCCAGTAATCCACGTGCCGGCGCTTGTACACGTGCGGATGGTGATAGCGATGGACGGCCCGTTCCGACACCGTCCACACCTCCCACTTCCCTTCATCTTCCAGAATCGGCACGCTGAACTCAACTTGGTGCTTGCGGGGCACAAAGCCGCTCTCGACGAAGACCACCAACTCGCCGCCAGAGGTCGGCTGCAGCTCCGCTGGCTCAAGCTGGTAGCGCTCGGTGTATTCCGCGACCTCGTCTTCGTATCCTAGCCGCTGGGCCAGCCGCGCTAGGTCGATTATCAGCATTCGCGGCGCTTGCAGATCAAAGGCCGCTTCGTACGCGCGATAGCCCTTTAGGGCATCTTTGTAGGAAATGTACGCGTCGTTCCACTCGCCCTCGGCCTCAAAAAAGAGACCAGTCATGTACTGCAAAAAGGCGTCGTTTTTATAGCTGAGCTCGTATTCAGCTTGTTGCGCGTAATTTTCGAGCTTCAGGTTGGCCTTGCGGCACTCGACTAACGCTGCCTGCCGATCGCCCAGCCGGGCGTAGTTCATGGCGCGGTAGTAGTGGATCAGGGCTAGCTCGAACTCCTCGCCTCGGTAGGCGACAATCGAATCATTGGACAGCAAGGCCGCGATTTCGCGCGAGACCGAGCGGGTGTAGAGCTGGTCGCTCAGCCGCTCAGCCCGTTCAAACTCCACGTTGGACGCCTCGTATTGGCCTTGATAGTGCAAAATCAGCCCCTTTTCCAGGTGGTAGAGCAGCTTATTGGTCTTGCCAGAGGGCTTTTCCAGCTTGCCGAGGGCCGCTTCGTAGTTGCCCTTTTCTAGCTGGTTGAGCGAACGAGACACATAGCCCGAATAAGCGGCCCCGCAACCGCTCAACAAGAGCAGCAGGACAACGCTGAGACCGATGACCGATCTGCTGCTTCCCTGCATAAGTGATTCCATCCATTGCCCTCGCGCCAGCGACATCCACGAGTAACCGTGTGCCATATATAACACCTAAGCGCGGAAAAAGTGTCCCCTTTTATTTGACCTCGCCCCAAGTGTTCGCTGTCGAGGTGCAGGGCGGGGCTGCCCAGACCTTTTCGGCCGTCGGCGTAGCGTCCAAAATCGCTTCGACCGCGCCGTCATCCCAGCTAATCCGAATCCGCATTGCAGCCCTCCTGAAAACTTGCCCAAATCTTTGACTTTTCATAATATAAGTGCCCATTCATCGCCCGCAAAAACGCCCGCCACACAGGTAAAAATCATGGAAAAACCCAACGTCGTCGTCATCGGCTATGGCTTTGCCGGCCGCTGCTTCCACGCCTATCTAGTGGGGCTAGCCAGCGGCCTGAACCTCTACGGCATTGCCACCAGCCGGCCAGAAGCCCGCGACCAGATTCGGCGCGACTTGGGGGTAAAGACCTTCCGCCACTTCGACGAAGTGCTAGCCGACCCAGCCGTCGATCTGGTCGTCCTCGCCACGCCCAACGACCTCCACGCCCCGCACGCGATCCAAGCGATGGCGGCCGGCAAACACGTCGTCACCGACAAGCCCATGTGCTTGAGCATGGCCGAGGCCGACCAGATGATCGCCGCCAGCCAAGCGCACGACCGCTTGCTCAGCGTCTTTCAGAACCGCCGCTGGGACGGCGATTTCCTCGCCGTGAAAGACGCACTGGCCCGAGGGCTGCTCGGCGATCTCTTTTTGCTGGAGATGTTCTGGGGCCAATACGGCCCCCCGCGCGGGTGGCGCAGCATCGCGCGGCACGGCGGCGGCAAGTTCTTCGATCTAGGCGCGCATCTGGTCGATCAGGCTCTCCAGCTCATCGACGCACCGCTGACAAAGGTGTACGCCTCCTTCCACTCCGGCGACCCGCTCAGCATCGACGTCGAGTCCCACGCGCTGGCCGTGCTCCACTTTGCCAACGGCGTCGAAGCGCGCGTGGAGACCTCGTCGCTGGCCAGCAAAGCCAAACCGCGCTGGTACGTGCTGGGCACAGAAGGCGCGCTGGTCAAAGAGGGCGTTGACCCGCAGGAAAAGGCCATGATCGCCGGCGATATCGACGCGGCCGAAGAAGCGCCCGAGCACTACGCCCACCTCTATAGAGCCGCAGAGGAAACCATCATTGAGACGGCACCCGGCCGCTGGCGTTCCTACTACGAAAACATCGCCGACGCGCTAGCCGGCCGCGCCGCACTAGCCGTCACCGCCCAGAGCGTGCGGCAGACCATGGTCGCCATTGAAGCCGCCCGGCTCTCCGCCGCCGAGCAGCGGCCCGTGGCCCCGGAGGAAGTCGGGTGAAATTGCAGCCGGGCAACTACGGCAAGGAGACCAGCTTTGAGGTCCGCACCTTCGACGCTGAGATGCCCCTCGACGAATACGCCCGCCTGCCCAAACATCCGCTCTATCTGGTACTCGACAATTTGCGCAGCGCCTTCAATGTCGGCTCGATCTTCCGCACAGCCGACGCCGCCCGCTTGCAAGGCATCTACACCTGCGGCTACACGGCCCATCCTCCCCATCCCAAGCTCAACAAGACGGCGTTGGGCACCCTGTCGTACATCGAGACCCGCCACTTTGCCACTACCCTCCAGGCCATTGAGCACTTGCGCACTCGTCAGGTGCCGGTGTGGGCGCTGGAGACGACATCGCACAGCCGCTGTTACACCGAGTTAGCGTATCCGCGTCCCTTGGCCTTAATCGTGGGCAATGAGGCCCTCGGGGTCGATTGCGACGCACTCGAACGCTGCGACGAGTTGGTCGAGATACCCATGTACGGCTACAAAAACAGCCTCAATGTGGCCGCGGCCAGCGCCGTTCTCGTCTTTGAGGTCCTGCGCCAATGGCAGGCCGTCAGCCCGACCTACCAGCCCACCACCCATGACTGAAGCCGCCCCGCAGACTCGGGGGCTAGCCGCCCGCTTGCTCCGCGACTGGCTCGGCTTTGAGTTCGTCTCCCGCATCTACCTCTACAGTGCGCTCATCGGCCTGATTGCCGGCTTGGGGGCCGTGTTATTTACCTACGGCCTCGAATTGGCCAAGTTCCTGCTAGTCGAGAAATTGGCTGGCTACCGCCAGATTCATCCCCACAACAGGGCGCTATTCGATTTCTCCTTCCTCGACGCGCCTACCTACGGAGAGTATTTGTGGCTGTTGTTGCTGCTACCGGCGCTGGGTGGCCTGCTCAGCGGCTACCTGACGCACCGCTTCGCGCCCGAAGCCCAAGGCGCGGGCACCGACGCCATGATCGATGCCTTCCACAACCAGCGCGGCCACATCCGCCCCATCGTCGCCCCGGTCAAGGCCCTGGCAACCATCGTCACGCTCGCCTCGGGTGGTGCCGCTGGTCAGCAAGGTCCTTTGGTGCATATTGGCGCGGGCTTGGGCTCTTGGGTCGGCGACAAACTCAAGCTCTCGGTGGCCCAGCGGCGGATTTTGTTGCTGGCGGGCACAGCCGGCGGGTTGGGCGCAATTTTCCGCGCACCATTGGGCGCGGCGATTGCCAGCGTAGAAGTGCTCTACCGCGAAGACTTTGAAAGCGACGCGCTCATCCCCTGCGTCATCAGCTCCTTTGTCGCCTACGCTATCTACATAGCCGTCTTTGGTTTCTCACACATTTTCGCTCTGCCCGACCTGCTGTTCACCGATGTGCGCGAGTTGATTTTCTATTTAGTCTTGGGATTTTTCTGCGCCTTGGTCGGCATTTTTTACGTCAAGACCCTGCGCTTTGCGCGCACCCTCTTTGACCGCCTGCCCCTGCCCCGCTACTGGATCGTCTGCTGCGGGGGCTTGCTGGTGGGGGTGGCGGCCTTTATCGACCCGCAAGTGCTGGGCGATGGGTTTGGCGTCATTCAACGGGGGCTCGACGGCGAACTCGCAATCCGCGCCTTCTTAGCCCTCGCCCTGCTCAAAATCCTCGCCTCTAGCTGCACAATCTCCAGCGGCGGCTCGGGCGGCGTCTTTGGCCCCTCGCTCTTTATCGGCGGGATGCTCGGCGGTGCCGTGGGCCTGCTGGGCCAACAGTACTTTCCCGACATCGTCCACCAACCGGCCGCTTATATCGTGGTGGGCATGGCCTCGTTTTTTGGCGCGGTGGCCAATACGCCGCTAGCGGCCCTGATTCTCGTCATCGAAATGAGCGGCTCCTACCACCTGCTGCCGCCGCTGATGGTCGTCAGCGCCCTCGCGCTGATCTTCGCGCGCAACTTTTCCATCTACCAAAACCAAGTCCAAAACAAGTTCCACTCTCCGGCCCATATCAAAGACCTGACCGTCAACGTGTTACACGATCTCCAAGTCCGCGAAGTATTCCCCCGCCTCAAAAACACCTCCGAGGCCATCGTCAGCAATCGACTTTCCTACTTTTCCCTGAGTGCCCTAAGCAAAAAACTGGGCCATCTACACTTTGTCGTCACCGATGACGGCGGCGGCTTGCGCGGCATGATCAGCCTCGAAGACCTCGACCTGCCCGAAGACGAGATGCTGCGCAACCTAGTCCTCATTGAGGACATGGTCGTCGATGACGTCCGGCCCATTGATGCGGATGACAACCTGCACGAGGCTCTGCAAAAGCTGCTGGATTCTGGCTACGACAAGCTGCCGGTGATGAACACTACAGACGAAGGGGAAAGCGAGTTTTGGGGCTATCTGATGCACTCAGATCTGATGCGGGTGTACCACGAGGAAGTCATTCGGTTGGAGGGACAGGATTGACCTCCTCATTTGCGCCTTCTCGATAGGGCGCGTGCAGATAGTGTTTCGCTCGTTGGTGGCTGTCCGCGTGGTCGGGCAAGCGCCGCACCCGCTGGTAGCGCAGCACCGCGTCCTCGCGGCGGCCGGCTAGGTCGTGTACTTGGCCGAGCAGCAGGTTGGCCAGCACGGCAAACGCTAAGTCTCGCTTGCGCTCGGAATTGGCGGCGAGGCTATCAGTTGTCGCTAGATGGTCGGCGGCCTCTGGAAAGCGCCGTTCAAAATAAGCGTATTTGCCTGCGTAGTAATGCGCCTCCAAGCGACCGTGGAGGTGATAGCCGGTCTGGCCGGCCAAGCTGCGCCGCACGTATTCTTCGTACAGAGCCACGCCCGATCGCCAGCGGCCGAGTTCGACCATAAGCCGCGCAGTGTAGCGGTGGAAGACGGCGTTGTCGGGGTAGCGCACGTAGAGTTCCTCGAAATAGGGCAGTGCTCTGCGGTTGTCCTTTTCAAAAATCCGGTAGATCTGGCCGAGGAAGTAGGCGGCCTCAGTGCTAGCGTAGGCTCCCTCGCTGGCGACTTCCTTGAGCTGCTGGAGGCCCAGCAAGCGATCTCCGTCGGGCAAAAAGGCCATGATTGGACGAAGAATTCGGTGGCGTTGGGGCATGACCTCGGCGAAGTAGTGATATAGGCCCTGGCCAAAGAGGATGTCCTTGTTGGTCGGCTCGAGCTGACGGCTCTTCTTCAGGAGGGGTAGGCCGCGCAATCCGTCGCGCGCTGCCCTTAGGTACTGCTCTCTGTCGCCGTACAGGCGGCCGCGGAAACCAATGGCACCGCCCTTGAAGAGAATCGCGTCGAAGTCCATCGGGTCTTCTTTTAGACGCCGGTCGCAGACCTCAATGCACTGCTTGAGCCGGGCGTGGAACTCTGCGTCGTGGGTTTTGTCGGGCAAGTCGATGAGGATTCGCCACCAAGAAACCATCGCGCGAAAGAAGTAGCCGAGCGGGTTGTCCGGCTCGGCCGCGACGATGTCCTGAAAGTGGCGTTCGGCCTCCTCAAAGCGCAGATTGTAGATCAGGTCTATGCCCCGCTGAATGCGCGCATCAAAGCCGCGCATCGTATAGGTGTCCTCGCTCCAAGCGGGCAGAACCAGTGAGCAGCAGAGCAAAACCGCGCCTATGGGGCGTAGTGCATTCAAGGAACAGACCTCATGGCTTAACAGTAAAACCTAAGTACACGACAGTAGAAGCGGTATGAGATGCTTCGCTTCGCTCAGCATGACAACATGAAGCGTCAGCACCTGTCATGCTGAGCGGAGCAAAGCGGAGTCGAAACATCTTATTCCTCAATGCCCATGCGTAACGTTACTGGCGTGTACTAAGCAGTGAAACAAAAACCAAGCCGTTCAAGAGTAGGATAAAAACGAACTATGGCAACTGTGCAATGCGACATCGCGATCATCGGCGGCGGCTCGGCCGGGTACGCCGCAGCGCGCACGGCCCACGCAGCCGGCGCAAATGTCGCGGTTATCGATCAAGGTCCCTGGGGGGGGCTGTGCATTCTGCGCGGCTGTATGCCCAGCAAGGCGATCCTGCGCTCCGCCGAAATAGCCTCGCATCTAGGCCGCGCCGCCGAGTTCGGCCTAGCACCGGTGGAAGTCCGCGCGGATTTAGCCGCCATCGTCGAGCGCAAGGCGCGGCTGGTCGCCGACTTTGCCGCCTATCGCCGCGAGCAACTAAGCGACGGCCGCTTCGCGCTCTACGAAGCGCGCGGCCGCTTCCTCTCGCCGCAGAAGCTCCAGGCCGACAACGACATCATTGAGGCCGGGCATTTCATCATCGCCACCGGCTCCACGCCTCACCACATCCCAATACCAGGGCTGGACCAAGTCGGCTACCTCACCAGCGACGAGATTCTCGACCTGCGCCAGCAGCCAGCGAGCCTCCTCGTCCTCGGCGGCGGCGCGGTTGCCGTCGAGTTGGCCCAGTTCTTTCAGCGCATTGGCACGCAGGTGACGCTCATCCAGCGCAGCGATCACATTCTCTCCGCTGGCGACGAGGATTTGGCGCGACCAGTTGAAGCACACTTCCGCGAGGAAGGCATGGAGGTGTACACTGGCACCCAACTGCGCCAATTCACCGAGGAAAACGGGCGCAAGACGGCGCATTTTTCCCACGGCGGCGCAGAAAAAACAGCCTCGGCAGATCTCATTCTCCAAGCCCTCGGCCGCCGCCCACTCATCGACGAATTGGGCTTGGACCAGGCTGGCGTCGAGGTCGCCGACGGGCGCATTGTCGTCGATGCGGCCATGCGCACCAGCCAGCCCCACATCTACGCCGTCGGCGACGTCAACGGCGAGCACGAAATCGTCCACATCGCCATTGAGCAAGGCGAGATCGCCGCGTACAATGCCACGCATCCCGACCGCCCCGAGCACCGCTTCGACGACCGTCTCAACGCGCTGGTCGTATTTACCGACCCGCAGGTGGCCAGCGTCGGCCTCAGCGAGCGGGACTGCCGCGCTGCGGACCGGCCCTATTTGGTCGCCAGCTACCCTTTTGACGACCACGGCAAGTCGCTGACCATGGGCGAGACCTGCGGCCACGTAAAAATCCTCTGCGACCCGCGCTCGGGCGAAGTGCTCGGCGGCCACATTGTCGGGCCGGAGGCCGGTGAGCTGATCCACGCGCTGATCGCGGTGATGTACTTTCGAGGGACTGTGCAGGATTTTGCTAAAATGCCCCATTATCATCCGACCTTGGCGGAGATTCTCACCTATCCAGCCGAGGAATTGGCGGATCAGTTGGGGTAGGAACGTCTCTTGTGAGTGCCCTATATTAGACTAAAATTACGGAAGCGGTATAAGATGCTTCGCTTAGCATGACAGCATGGGGCGTCAACACTTGTCATGCTGAGCGGAGCAAAGCGGAGTCGAAGCATCTTATACCTCGATGCCATACGCAACATCCATTCTAGAGGATTAGAGCTACAAAGGGAGTCGTTATGTCTGCGTCTTACGATGTCGTCATTGCCGGGGCGGGAGCAGCGGGAGCGGTGCTTGCGGCGCGGCTCAGCGAGGATCGGAGTCGGTCGGTCTTGCTGCTGGAGGCCGGGCCGGATTTTGCTGCGGTTGAAGACTTGCCCGAGGAGATTCACTATGCGTATGGGCGCGATCGCAATATCTGGGATCGCGCCTTTGGCTTGGGCACTCGATTTGGCTGGGAGTATCGCGCCCGGGCCACGGACTTGCGCCCCGATATGTTTGTGCCGCGCGGCAAAATCGTCGGCGGGTCGAGTGCGGTCAACGCACAGATTTTTCTGCGCGGGGTGCCCCAAGACTACGACTCGTGGGCCGCAGCGGGCAACGACCTGTGGAGCCACGATGCCCTGTTGCCCTTTTTGTGCCGTCTCGAATCCGACCCGGACTACGGCGACGCTCCCTATCACGGTGCCGACGGTCCCATCCGCGCCCGGCGGTTCAAAGATCGCGAACTCAACCCCGAGCACCGCGCCTTCTACGAGGCCGCGCTCGCCGCTGGCTACCCCGACTGCCCCGACCACAACGACCCTGATTCTACTGGCGTCGGCCCCTTGGCCCTCAACAACGCCGAGAGCATCCGCTGGAGCACCAATATCGGCTACCTCGACCCGGCACGCGGTCGCTCCAACCTCACCATTCAAGCCAACACCCACGTCCACCGCGTACTCTTTGACGGCCAGCGCGCCACCGGTCTGCTCGTCGAGCGCGACGGTGCCCTCTCCACGGTCCACGGCGGAGAAATCGTGCTGTGCGGCGGGGCGATTGGTTCGCCGCAGACGCTCTTGCTGTCGGGCGTTGGGCCATCCGCGCACTTGGAGGCCATGGGTGTTGACGTGGTGTGCGACCTGCCCGGCGTCGGCCAGAATCTGCGCGACCATCCGCAAGTGAGCGTAACGCTGCGGGCCAAGAACGAATACCTCGGCGACGGCACGGAGCCTCGGCTGCAAATCGGTCTGCGCTACACGGCCGCCGGATCGGATTTGCGCAACGACATGTTCATTATCCCGGCCTCCTTTGCCACGACCGAGGGCTACTACACCTCGTCGCATTCCAAACCCTTGGGCTTTTACTTGGTCGGCTGCATCTATTTGGCCGAGGGAAAAGGTGAGCTCAAACTGGCTTCCACCGACCCCCATGTGCAGCCCGTGCTCGACTACAACTACTTGGACGAGCCTTCAGACTGCCGCCGCCTGCGCGAATCCATCCGCATCATCATCGACCTGCTCAACCACGATGCGCTCAACGCCCTCGTCGTCGAGCGCATCGGCCCCACCGACGCCGAACTCGACACCGACGCCGCGCTCGACGAGTGGATGCGGCGCGAAGTGGGCACCAGCCACCACGTCTCCTCGACCTGCAAGATGGGACCAGCGAGCGACGCAATGGCCGTCGTCGATCAGCACAGCCGAGTACACGGCCTCGAAAACCTGCGCGTCGCCGACGCAGCCATCATGCCCGACTGCGTGCGCGCCAACACCAACATCACCTCCATGGCCATTGGCGAGCGCATCGCCGATCTCATGCGTTGAAAGAAGTTTTGGCGATCATCGGCGACTTTGGTAACCCGTGTGGCGTACTAAAGCCGCCAGAAGCTATTTCTTGCTTTAGAGAACGCGAAAAAGCACCCTAGCCCATCCGCAACGCCCGATTCCCCAGCGGCAAATCCACCCGCCTATTGCCCTGCCGATGCGACTCCCGCAAGCCAATGGCAATCTCCAACGCCTCGTGCCCAAATTCCCCCGGGCAAATCCGCTCTTCCCCCTCCTCAATCGCCCGACAGACGCCCTCTATGGCATCGACCATGGACGAGCGCGGATGCCACGGGTTGGGAAACGGCCGCTGGATCGGCTCGCCAGTCTCTGGATGCGCCCCCCACAACTCGAATTGCGCGTGGGCATTGCGCGAGACGATCATCCCGCGCTCGCCGATAAACTCCAAGGTCCACCCATGCCCCGAGCGGTCGGCGCGGGAATTCAAAAAGCCGCGCACTCCGTTGGCGTAGGCAATGTAGCCCGAGCCAGATAAATCCCGATCGGCCGCGGCCTGCGCGTCGTCGTCCATCTCGCCCACCACCCACTCGGCCGGCGCTCCGGCAAACAGCCGAAACAAGGCCAGCGTATGGCTTTGCAGATTCGACAGGGTGTGTGGGCTGTGGCAGACCATGGAGCGCAACCGGCCAATCGCGCCGTCGGCTATGGCCTGACGCGCATTGGTGTACCAGTTGTACCAGTTGAGATGGCAGGCGATGGATAGAATTGTGCCGCTTGCCTTGCACGCCGCGATCATGGCATCGGCCTCGGCCAAGGTGCGGCACATCGGTTTGGTGGCAAAAATCGCCCGCACCCCGGCCTCGGCTAGGCCGATGACCACCTCGGCGCGCTCGTCGGGCCGCGTCGTCACCGCCACTACGTCGGGCTGCTCTTGGGCGACCAACTCGCGGTAGTCTTCGTACAGGGCGTCCACCCCCCAGCGCTGGGCAAAGTCGTCCAACTTGGCTCGGTCCACGTCGGCCGCGCCGATCAACTCAATGCCCCGCGCTTCGATCATGGCCGGGGCGTGTGCCCACGGCCAGGGATAGTGCGGCATCCCAATGTGCTCGTCGTCAATGGTGCTGCCCATCCGCCCGCAGCCGACCACTGCGCCGCGATACGATCCACGCGGCTGCGTCGCCGCGATCTGTTCATAGGCTTTGCCCAACGGTTGTGCCATGTCGTATCTCCTCTGCGTAAAATTGCTAAAAAGGGTCTGATTAACTAGAATTAAGATGTGCACTTTGCTTCCTCCGACCAAGGAAGAAGCCTCCCATGTACGTCGATATTCAGTAATTTAATTTGAGCCATGCGCCTTGCTTTTTACACCTATAGCTACACCGACCGGCTCGAAATGCCGCTCGAGCCGGCACTGAAAAAAATCGCCGCTACTGGCTACGACGGCATCGACATTTCGGGGACCCACGGGCCGTCGGCAGACCCGCGCTCAGTGACGCCCGAGTTGCGCACGCAGACGCGGAGCATTGCCGAGCGGCTGGGCCTCACCATCGAAGCCGTCATCACCCACGCCAATCTCGCCGATTCGCTCTTTACCGACGAACCGCTCGACCTCAAGGGGTCGGTCGATTTGGCTGTGGACGTCGGCGCACCGCTCGTCGTCTTCCACATGGGCGGTCCCAAAGACGACGACGCTCAGCGAGCCGAGGCTTGGCGGCGAGTAGTCGCCTATCTCCAAGACGCGCTTGCCTACGCAGTGCCCCGCAATGTGCAGTTGGCAGTCGATGGCGTGTGGGCCGGTTGGCTCACCGACACCCCCGAGCGCTTCTTGGAGCTGCACGACGAGGTCGGCAGCGCGTCCTTTGGCATCAATTTCGATCCGTGCTATCTGACGCTCCTCGGGTTGGATCCGGTCGCGGTCGCCCATCAGTGGCAGGGACGCATCGTCCACGCCCACCTCAAGGACCACATCGGCACCTATCCCGACTGGGACCACAAAATCCCCGGCCGTGGAAGCCTCGACTATCCGCGCATCGTGCAGGGGCTTAGGGACATCGGTTTTGCTGCAGCCCTGGCGATAGAGACGTTTGTCACCATGGATTTCGCCGAATCCTGCGCGGTCGGCTACGCGGCGTTGGCACCGGCGCTGAGCAGGGGCTGCTCTCCAGCGCGGCGACAATGAGTACCTCCCACCCGTTCCTCGACATTGCCCGCATTGACGATCCCCCAGCCCTACGGCTCAGCGACTGAATTTTAACAGAAGGAGAGGCATCACCTTGACTACTTTTGACTTCCACGGCAAAAA
>JAJEEZ010000128.1:0-7100 GCA_022820705.1 Candidatus Latescibacterota bacterium
TTGTACTCTCCCATTACGATGGGAATGAAGTCGCTGTACGATTGCCGCGGGGTATCTTCGCTATCGACCTGCTCAACTATCGTCCGATGCTTCAACTTAGGCGTGACGCTGAAGGCACCCCAGCTACGGGTGTAGTCGATCTTGTTGACAAAAGAAAAACGCGAACGCACGTCTTGGGGCTGCAACAACCCACTGCCGTCCTCAAGCTCAATTTCGGCTTGGCTGTTGCGCTGCCACAGGAAGCCGTTTTCAATGTTGAAGCCGCGAAAGCCCTGATAGGTGCTATCAAAAAAGAGGAGATGCACAAAGCTGTCGCGCATCAACAGTTCGTCCGGCGTCGCCGGTCGCCAAAAGCCCGCGAGCTCGGGTGGGCCGTCCGGTTCGTTAAACCAGTTGATGACTTCGACATCGTCAATGGGCACTCGGTACACGTAGGTGTGATCCGGGATGTCGTCTTTGACCTGCTTGGCATCGAAGTTGATCCTCAGTGCGCCAACGCCGCGCTTCTCCAACTCATAGGCGTAGCGGAAGTAAAGCCCTTCAGACTTGCCCGGGCCGGCGATCTGCCTGTTGTCGTAGCGGCCTATGCTGATGAACTCGCCCAAGCGCCCCAAGCGGTCATAGCGGAGAAAGATGTGCTGGCCCCTTTGGTCGCGTGGATAGGGATAGTCCGGCTTATTGTCGTTCTCGCGGAAGTCGGGCACATTGTTGTTGTTGAAGTCGATACCATAGACAAATTCGGGCGGCTCTGAATCGTAGGTCAGAAAGGCCTCTTCCCAATCGACGATGAAGTTTTCGTTACGATCTACGTCGGGGATGTTGTCGACGTTCTCGTCGAGGCCGGGGTACACTTGGGCATTGGGAAAGCCCGGATACAACGTGCGCGGCTCGGCAGTAGCCGTATCGTTAGTGTGCTCGTCGGAGAAGGCATCATGATCGTCGTTATCCTCGTGGAGGGGAAACTCCTCAGTGACCGTATTGACTCTCTCTCCGGGAGCAGGCTGCCCATCGTAGTGGAAGGCCATGCCACCTCGGTAGCTGTCATAGCCGCCGCCGTAGTCAGGCTCCATGCGGTATATCTCGCCACCCAACGCCAAGCCGGCGGCTATATCCTTGATGCCCTTGACCCACCACGCAAAGGCGCGCTCACTGCTGCGCTCGCCTTCGTTATTGCCGATCGGGAACATGAAATTTTGCAGGTTGTGCGCCATCTCGCCGCTGACTTCCAGCCCTACTAACTCAACCTGATAGTTAATCGAGGCTAAGCTCTGCCCAGTGGGGATGCCGTAATCAAAGGAGACCATCCGCCGGTTTGCGCCGCTGCTGTCGCTGCCATCGGCGCGGACAACGGTATAGTATATCTCCTCGTCTTCGTCCGTGTACCACTTGAACGGACGCCGAATGGCCCGCTCGTTACTTCTAGTGATGGGAGCTGGCCAAGCCGACTCGGTGATCGCCGCGGTGCCTCGGCGGTCAATACTGAAGAAGTCGTGGGTCTGACTGACGCCGACTCGGTAGTCGCCAGCCACATCGGCGACAAATCGCGCCGAGCGCACCGTCACGTCCGCCGGAAGGACGAAGGTGTAAACCACCGGCACCTTGCCCTCGGCCTCGTGTCCACCGCCGACGCGGACGCTACCACCCTCCGGTGGTCCAGCTTCTAACAGTGGGTCGTAGTCCGGGTCGTCGTCGAGGCTGGTTAAGCGCACCGACTGTGTGTTGCGCTCGCCTTCGAGGACGATGTCCACCCCATAGACAATGGCATTAGCCCGGGCGTCGTCGGGCGAATCGTCGGCTACGAAGACGCGGATAGTCTTGGGGCCGAGCATCTCATAGGGCAAATCGCCGCGCCAAGCGCTAGTGCGCGACAGGGCCGGCGAAGCCATAATCTGGTTGATCAGGGTTCCGCCAACGCTGGCGAAGCTACTTACTTCGTGCTGCCAGTGGCCACCAAAGAGCAGTACCGGTGAGTTGTCCCAAGCGTCGTCCCCCTCTTGGCCAAACGCCCATTTAGAGAATAGCTGGGCACCCGAGTGATCGCCACCGCGCGAGTATAACAGAGTCGCCCGCTCTCGCTCCTTGTAGTTGATATCCATGCGCAGCACGTTCATCTTGCTACTGGTCAGCGTGAGTGGCGTGAATATAGTGCGCACATCTGATCTTGTGGTCACATGGCCCACCGTGGCGGTCCAGTGTAAATCCTTGTGAGTATAGTGACCGATCCGGAACGACCGATACTTGTGGTCGATATAGCTATACCCACTAAAGTCGTTGCCACTGCGCGACTCTTCTATCGTCAGGAGCCGCCGATAGCCGCCGCCCATATAGTTGCCCATCCGGTCCCAACCCACGTTGCGGGTACTTAGCGAGCGACCCGACGGGGCAGCCCAAGCAACGGTCTCGCGGTAGTAAGCAATGTACTTTTCGTCGGCGTAGTTGAGATAGGGGACGCTGATTGCGGCGTTGAGGAACGCCCTTCCCAACCCTCGATCATAGCGGTCTTGGGGACCGCGCAGAAAGGGGGGGCGCTTTTTCCACGGGGGATCTTTAGGCGTGCCAAGAGTAGGGTCGTAATAAGGCAGCGGACCGGCGGATTCGGGGTGGCGCTGCGCCTCCACTGGCGCGGACAGACCAGCCCAAGCCAGCGCGAATAAGACCACCCAGCCCTTGACAACACGGCATTTTAGAAAACACAGCATGAAAACCCCTCGCCTCGCGAGTCATATTGAGCAACCTGAAGATTAATGGGCGAGAACATAGGTTTGCCTAAGCTCGCGGGTCAAGAAAAAAAAACGGGAAGCAGGCGTCAAGCCGCTTCCCGTCTTTGTTAAAATCTATCCAGAGGCTATTGATTACTGGACGAAGGTCTCCTTTACACGGCCCCAAGAATCTTCCTCGACCGCCGTGCCTGTCGGGCCAGCCGGCGTATCCACAAAGACCCAGTTGGCAAACTCGGACATGTTGCCGCCCGCCCAAGCCACGCACTGAATTTGGCCGCCGTAACCATCTTCGCCATCGGAATCAACCGCTAGCCAAGTAAAGCCCATCTCAGAACCAACCGTGGGGGCTTCAAAGAGGTTACCGTTGCGCAGGAAGGTATCCCACGGCAACCTGCCTTCAATCACGTAGTCCGCATCCCCAGTGTCGCCGAACTCGTCGCCGGCATCGCGGAAGCCGTATTCAAACCCCTCAAGCGCGTCGGGATCGTGGACATCCACGCGCGCATTGTCCACAGTAGTGATTAGGCAGACAGACAGCTCGTTCGAGCCAAAGGGCACGGCCATGAAGTTGACTACGTTCAGGTTGACGTAGCTAGCCGGGGCCGGGTCGCCGCACGCGCAGTCCTCGTTGTTCAGGTCGAGGTAGAGAGACATGCTGTCGCGCTCCCACCAAGCCCGGGCCTCACCTCCGCCCTCGGTGTCGCGGACATTATCGCTAACCTCAGTGATGTAGTACAGGGCATCGTCGTCCCAAGCCTGCAAGATTACCGAAGAGAAATCGGCGTCGGTGCGGCCTTCACCAGCTACTTCGGTCTCGCCGTTTTCATTGAGCTGGTTGGTGCTGACTTCGCTGGACTGCTGCTCTATACTGCGCCAGCCATACTCTTGACCATCGAGTTGAACCTGGCTCGGCGAGCAGGGAAATTCTAGCGCACCAGCCCACTCATCGGGAACCGTCATGCGGTCGCCGTCGAGCGTGGGGGGTTGGGTGAACTTGGGTAAGTCGAAGTAGCGTATCGGCGGCTGGGCATTGGCCAGCGTCGTAACGCAAAGGGCTGCAATCGCAGCCAAAAGAGTCAGCTTCTTCATTACTGCATCTCCTTAGCTTGAGAAGTGGACGAGCGATTTGAACGGTTCATAATAAAACCCCTGTCAAAGGGTTGTCAAGAAAAAAAGTTGCTCTGCGAGATCATCCAAATTATATCATAAGCAAATGCAATACACTGATTTTCCACTGCGACGCGCATGATTTAATCCCGTGCAATATCTCTTCATAATTGGATCGGTCCTCGTATTCGGGGGCCAGCCGGCCAACGCCCAGCCGCACATCTACACCATCGGCTTGGTCTTTACCAATCTCGTCGATCAAGAGATCCTGCCCGTCCACCTCGCCGAACAACATCCCCGCCTGATGTTGGAAATCGAACGCGCGATCAGAGATGTCTTTACCGACTTGGGCCGCTTCCGCGTCGTGCGCTTGCGGAGCATCCGCGAGGCCCGCGATCCCACAGGGCAAGAATCCATCGATTACATCGCCCATTTCACTTTCAACAAAGCCCATAAAACATACCACAACCAAGTCATTCATTACTACGAAAACATGGGCCTATTAGACGATAGAGGCCCAAGCGAAGACCAGTCTTACGAGGTGATTTCCCTGCCCTCCATCGTCTGTCAACTCGAAGTCAAGCTGGAGGATTTACACCGCGACAAAATTTTCTGGTCGGACTTGCGCGACTCCTCAGCCGTGATACCTTATGACCAACAGCTATTCCTTTATAATACTTGGAAGTATCCAGGCGCATCACATCCTGGTTTGACACAGGCTTTCCTAGCCGATCTTCTCCGCTTGCAAATGGCTGATCCCGCCACAGAACGCGCACTCAACGTCGCCGAGCGTTGGTTTGTCTCCAAGCCCAGCAGCGACCTCACCATTATCCGGGGGGTGTTAAAGGGGCTAGCGGACGATATAGCACCCGACCTAGACGCGAATTTGCCGCTAGAGGGCCGTATAGCAGCCATCTTACCCGAACGGAAAGGAAAACCCCACGTCCAGCTAAACATCGGTGGTCGGCACGGGCTGACAAAGCGAATGCGGTTCGATGTGTGGCGGCCTAGGCCATCGCAGCAAAAAGTGGGGCAAATAGAGGTGGTTGACGTGGATTCTACCACGGCCATCGCTCGGCTGCGCAAACTCGATAAGAAGCTCAAAAAACGCGGAGATGGCCTACAGGTCCAAGACCGGGTCATTTCCCCCAAACGTCCTTCGAGGAGGTCACTATGAGTAAAAAATGGGTCTCCACGCGCTTTACTTCGCCCACTCAGGATTTTGATCTCGACAGTCTGGTTCGCCGCCTGCGTCGGGGTTTCTTTATAGCCCTAGCTTCTGCTGTGGCCCTCGTCCTAATCGTCGTTGCGATCAACCCCTTTAAGGAAGATGAAAAGAAGGCACCACGGCCCCTAACGACCAAATTCATCAAGCGCGAGCCGCGGCTGACCAAGCCGCTGGAACTGCGCAAAATCCCCCAGCCCAAGCGCCAGCTCGCGCGCCGCGAAGTCCAGCTAGCGCAAGCGCGCATGGACCAAGTACAGGCCACGGCCTCGTTCAACACCCGCAGCCTCATCGCCGGCGTCAGCGGCTCGGGGATTCGCCTTTCTGGACAATCCGCCTTCAGCCCAACGGGTACCATGACTATCGAGCCGAAGCTGACGGCCGCGGCTGTGACCAGCACCCGCACCTCCGAACACAAAATCGACATGGGGCTGGAAATGCTCGATGTCAACGACATGGACACTGGTCGCTACCGCGCCATTATCGTCCAAGACGCCACGGACAAGCAGGCCATCAAGGGCTTTGTCAAGCTGGCCCAAGTCATGTCCTCGCGGGCATTGGCTGGCGGTACCACAGGCTATGGCACGGTCACGCTCCGCGTCCAAACCATTGATCGGCTACGCGACGTGCTCAACGAGTACACCGGCCTCAAGGCCGAGTTCCTCGGCTTCGTCACGTTCGACGACCCGCGCCTAATGGAAGTACCCATCATCCTGCCGCAAGGTGCGCCCACCGAGGCCGAAATGGCCAACTTGGCTCAGTACTTAATGTCGGGTGGTTTTACGTTTAGCGGGATCTACGGCGAGGCACTGGAAAAATACGGCGGCCTAATCCGCGGCAAAGACTTCTGGTCTGAGCGCCTGCCCGAGGATCATCCCGTCTATACTGCCTTCTTCGACATGAGTGGAGGCATGCCTTTTGGCTATAGTCCTTCGTTGAGTCAGGGTAAGTCAGGAGTCAGGCCCTGGAACTATCTGCTCGGCCATTACATCAAAGGTAGGCTAGCGAGCATCACGCCCGGCGACGGCGGCTGGGGCTGGGAAAACGATGTGCGCGGTGGGGACTCTACGCGCCAGCTACAAATGGCGGTCAACGTCATTATCTACGCCCTGACGCAGGAAGGATCGATCACTCAACGCCTCATGCAGATGGTCAACTAGGCTTTCCTACAAAGCCAATTTCAAAGCAGGTGTCGGGTTTCCAATTCTCGACACCTGCTTTCACTTAAACCGCCCATGTCCAAGCTCGCCCTAGCAAGCCTCTGCGTCAGCCTATTGAGCTGCGCCGCACAACAGGCCGAGTACTACATCGACCAACTCGCCGATTCGCGGCGTCAAGTCCGCCTCGATGCCAGCCACGCCTTAGTGCAACTAGGCGGCGCGGCCGTCGAGCCTTTGCTGGACCGCGCAACCACCGGCAGCGATAGCCTGCGCTACATTACCGCCCAAATCCTCGGCCAAATCGGCGACCCGTGCGCCACCCCCTTCCTCAAATCGCTCCTTCGCGACGACAACCGCTATGTCCGCGAACAGGCCGTCCGCGCCCTCGGCCAGCTCGATGATCCCCGTCTCCACACAACCTTAGCCAACGTCCTCGCCGACGACCCGGTCTCCGAGGTGCGCGGTGCAGCAGCTTGGAGCTTGGGCAATCTCCGCGATACCACGGCCGTCCCCTTCTTAGTGCGCGCCTTGGCGGATACCATCCCCTCGGTGCGCCGACAGGCCCTCGCCGCGCTTCAGTTTCTGTGGACCTCGGAGGCCGAAGCGGCGGTCCTCGCCGCGCTGCGCGACCGCGACGACAACGTGCGCTACATCGCCGCGCAGCTATTGGGACACCACCGGACGCATCGCGCTCTCGACGCGCTGTGCCTCGCCTTAACCGACGACAACATATGGGTCCGCGCAGAAAGCGCCCGCACCCTCGGCCGCATCGGCGACACCACAGCCGTGAGGCCGCTAGAGCGCATGTTCGCCGAGCGCGAAGGTCCCGACCACGAGGCCGCCAAAGAGGCATTGCATCTGCTCACGGGCCTAAACTACGCGGTCGCC
>JAJEEZ010000351.1:0-3838 GCA_022820705.1 Candidatus Latescibacterota bacterium
CAGGGACATAAGTGGTCTCCAGAAGTAAGGGGTTGCAGAGCGGGAAATTTGTCGAAGCCGCTGGAGCAGGTCAAGCGCGGATGCCGACGCCGGCTCCGGTGGGGACGTGTACCTCTAAGCCGGCCGCAGAGTCGGCGACTAGATCGCTGTCAAAGACTATCGCCCCCGGCTCGAAAAGCAGCACGACGGTCGAGCCGCCGAATTGGAAAAAGCCCTTTTCTTGGCCGCGCTCGCAAGGCCCTATTGAGTACGTCTGGACGATGCTGGCGACGTTGATAGCACCAACCTCGATGTAAGCAATCTTGCCGAAGGTGGGCGTCGTCAACTCGCAGACGGAGCGCCGGTTGCGGTGGAAAACGTCGGGCACGCGGGCGAGGGCAATGGGGTTGACCGAGTGGTAGGTACCGTCGATCCACTGGGTTTGACCTACTTGGCCGTCGGCGGGGAAGTGGAAGCGGTGATAGTCGTAGGGGGCGAGGCGGACGACGAGGGCGGCACCGCCGTGGTATGGGGTGGGGTCGATTGCTTCGGCTAGGAGCTCGCGGGCCGAGAGTTGGTTGCTTTTGACCGGCAGCACGTCCTCGGCTGCGAGTTGCGGATAGACGAGGACCTTGCCATCGGCGGGGCAACAGAGGCGCTCGGGGTCGGGGTCGCAGGGCCTAGCTCCGGGTTTGAGGCGGCGAATGAAAAAGTCGTTGAAGCTGGAATAGTGGCTGAGGGGGTGTTCGATTTCGTCGAGATCAATGTGATAGCGCTCGACAAAAGGACGGATCTGACGCCGAGTCCAAGTGGTTTGCTTCCACCAGCCGTAGAAGCGGGAGAAAAGGGGTCGGTTGAAGACGGTGCGAAAGACAAGATGCCCCGTGCTTGTGGTGTAGAACCAGCGGAGGAGGGACTGCCCTGGGACGTGTTCGACGACTATAGACCCGGTTTGGCGGTCGCGGTAGCGGGTTGGCGTGGGGACTGTTCCAGTCACGCCCGAATCAGTGGGATAATTTTTTGTTGAAATTGAGGATCGAGATCTTGGCTTGCTATGGCAACATTATACATCATGTTGGTTTTTGTAACGTCTATTAACGCTTCGTTGATCTCGTATTTTCCAGTCTTAGTCATCCAAGCCAGAATCTGAGATAGATGCCATATCGCCGGTTTGCCATCGCGCACTGGTGCAGGAAAGGTTGCACCAGCGAGGATCATGAGTTTGCGCATGTTCTGGCGCGTGAAGCCCAATAGCTCGGCAACCTCTGTCAGCCCGACAAGGTCGGGAACAGCTTCTACCAGTTTCGCATTGGGGAGCACTTTGCGAATATCTTTTATGGCACTTGAGACAGCTTCGTAAGCAGATATCGATTCTCGCGTAAAACTGAACGCGATGCGCCCGCATTGACCAATGCCAATTAGGGCATCGTCGCATCCGGCTTTACCCAATGACTCGACGTACTCCTGCGGGTCGGCTTGCGCGTTTTGCAAGCTGAATTTCAAGGTAAATTCGTACTCGTGCATTTTCAGCCCTCGCCGTTTTCGCTCCTCATACGGATAGTGCAGTGGTCGTGGAAGGAGGTTGAGGGGCTGTCAAGTGACAACCTGTGTTCGCCTAGTTCATTCTTGCTCACGTAGCGTTCCTCCCAATACGATAACTTGACTATACTTTATCACCCTGACAACCGAACAATTTAGAGACGAGGACAAGTGGGACAGATAGACAAAGAAGCCGTCAAAGCGTATTTGCTGGGGTTACAGGATGCGATTTGCGCGGCCTTGGAAGCAGAGGACGAGGGTGCTTTCCGCGAAGATAGCTGGGAGCGGCTAGAAGGGGGCGGTGGTCGGACGCGCGTGTTGGAGGGGTCGGTGATTGAGCGGGCCGGGGTGAACTTTTCGCACGTGCGGGGCAATGAGTTGCCGCCGACGGCTACGGCGCGTCGCCCCGAGTTGGCGGGAAGGGGCTTTGAGGCGATGGGTGTCTCGACAATCGTGCATCCGCACAACCCCTATGCGCCGACCTCGCATCTGAACGTGCGGTTCTTCACGGCGGAAAAAGAAGGGGCGGAACCTGTGTGGTGGTTTGGCGGTGGGTTCGATTTGACGCCGTACTACGGTTTTGAGGAAGACGCGGTGCATTGGCATCGGACGGCTAAAGCCGCTTGCGATCCTTATGGAGAGGGACTCTACCCCAAATTCAAACAATGGTGCGATGAGTACTTTTTCCTGCCGCACCGCGACGAGCCGCGCGGGATCGGCGGCCTGTTCTTCGACGATTTCAACGAAGGGGGCTTTGAGCATTGCTTTGCCTTTATTCGTAGCGTCGGCGATGGCTATATAGCCGCGTACATGCCGATTTTGCATCGGCGCAAGGGATGGGAGTACGGCCGTCAGCAGCGGCAGTTCCAGCTCTATCGCCGGGGCCGCTACGTGGAGTTCAACTTGGTTTACGACCGGGGCACGCTCTTCGGCCTGCAATCCAAGGGACGCATAGAGTCAGTCTTGGTCTCGTTGCCGCCCTTGGTGCGTTGGGCGTACGATTGGCAGCCAGCGGCAGAGTCGGAGGAGGCGCGGCTCTACGAGGTGTTTCTCAAGCCGCGAGATTGGGCCACGAAAGTGGACTAGGGCAGTAGGTCGGCGACGGAGATGGAGGCGTCGGGAAGAGTGAGTGGGGAGACCGTGGCGTTGGAGGTAAGTACTGTGCAGGACCGATAGGTTTCTAGGTCTTGGTCTGGGTCTCTATAGACCTCTAGGCGGGAATCTATCAGATTGAGGATCCAGTATTCGGGAGTACCGCTGGCGGCGTACAACCCTTTTTTGTATTCGCGATCGTACCTCAGCGAGGAATCCGAGATTTCGACGACTAGCGCAGCGACCGTGGGATGACACGCGAGGTAATCGCGTGGTTGGCCGCGGACTACGGCGACATCGGGTTCAGGCTCGGACGACTCTCCCAAGGCCATGGGGACTTGGACGCGCACGCTAAAGCCTTGGACATATACTGCGCTCAGAGCTTCATCCACTAGACAGACTGCTGTAGCGTGGGCCCTGCTCTGTGGTGTCATTTCGAGGATTTCCCCATTGATTAGCTCAAGTCGGTCCTCTGGATGAAAGACGCCAGCGGACACCATTTTTTCGTATTCTCCCCGAGTCCATAGATGGGGTTGTAGGGACACTGCATTCATAGACCGCGATCTCCGTTTTTTGATAATTTAACATACCACTTTAGCCCTGCCAATCGGGATTGGGTTGGGAAATTTTGGCTTCCACTTTTTCGCGCCACTCGCGCAACAGCGCGTGCAGCCGGTCGCGGATTTGCGGCATTTGCTCGGCTAGGTTGTGATCCTCGCCGATGTCGTCGCGCAGGTTGTACAGTTCCAGCCGCCCGTCTTCAAAAAACTCGATCAGCTTGTAGTCGCCGGAGCGCACGGACGAGCCGGGAGTGCCGCCCTGATTGCCGTAGTGAGGGTAGTGCCAGAAGATGGCCTCGCGCTCAATGGACTCGGCTCCGCGCATAAGCGGCGCGATGTTGGTGCCGTCGCAGTGCTGTGCGGGGATGGGGTCTAAGCCGGCCAGTTCGAGGATCGTTGGGTAGAAGTCGGGGCTGGTTATTGGGACTGGACAGGTGCTGCCGGCGGCGACCCGGCCGGGCCAGCGCACCAGCAAGGGTTCGCGGGTGCCGCCCTCGTACATCCAGCCCTTGCCCTCGGCCAGCGGCGCATTGCAGGTCGGCGAGCTTTCGGAGGTGGCGAGGCCGCCGTTGTCCGAGGTGAAAAACACGGCGGTGTTTTCGGTTTCGCCGAGTGCGTCGAGCAGGTTGAAGAGGCGGCCTAAGTTTTCGTCGAGGCTCTCGATCATG
>JAJEEZ010000491.1:0-5208 GCA_022820705.1 Candidatus Latescibacterota bacterium
GTGGTCGCCACGCGCTGTGGTGGGCCAGAGGAGGTCGTCAATGAGGAGATCGGACGGCTAGTGGTGGTCGGCGACGCGGAGGACTTGGCGGCGGGCATCCTCGCGGTGCTGGACGAATACGGCCGCTACGACCGCGCGGCGATCCGCCGACAGGCCGAGGAACGCTACGACTATCGCCGGGTGGCGGCTCGCATTTGGGCGCTCTACGAGGAGGTGCTAGCCAGATAATGTCCGCAGATTCCCAACGCTGGCACCAATCCCGGACAACGCGCGGTACACGGTTGCATAAATGGATACAAATGACGAAAATATAACGAGATAAGATACACCTTCTACCGTTAGAATCCCATGCTCGTCGCCATTTTTTGGGCCGCTTTATTCCTCGTCGTCTATACCTATCTGATCTACCCGGTTTTGCTCTGGCTCTTGGCGGCTGGCCGCAAGATGCCCAAGTACGCGCCACTGAGCGAATGGCCTGGGGTGTCGCTGATCATTGCCGCGCACAACGAAGAAGGCGTATTGCGCGCCAAGTTGGAAAACGCGCTAGCTATGGACTACCCGGCTGAGCGGCTCGACATCATCGTCGTCTCAGACGCCTCGACCGATGGCACCGACCGCATCGCCGCTGAATTCGCCGAGCGCGGGGTGCGGCTGCACCGGCAGGAGGTTCGCGGTGGCAAGACTGAGGCGCAAAACGCGGGTGTGCGCTTGGCGCGGGGGCAGTTCCTCGCGTTCTCAGACGCCAACAGCATGTACGCATCCAATGCGCTCAAGCGGTTGTTGGCACCCTTTGCCGATGAGCGGATCGGCTGCGTCTGTGGCGAGTTGCAATACGCCAATCCAGACGAGCAAGGCGCAGGCAAGGGCGAAGGCCTGTACTGGCGCTACGAGCAGTTTCTCAAGCGCCGGGAGAGCTTGCTCAGCTCTGCGCTGGGCGCTAATGGGGCGATCTACGCGCTCCGGCGCAAGCTATTCGTCGAGCTACGCGGCGATATTATCAGCGACTTTGTCGCGCCTCTGCACGCTTGGCGGCGCGGCTTTCGCATTGCGTACCAGCCAACGGCCGTTGCCACCGAGTACAGCAGCGGTCGCTTTGGCGACGAGTTCCGCCGCCGCCGCCGCATTGTCTCGCGCTCGCTCTACGGGCTGTGGACCGAAGCTGGCGTGCTCAATCCGTTCGCACACTTTTTTTTTGCGTTTCAGATGTTTTCCCACAAGCTGCTCCGCTGGCTCGTGCCGGTGTGGCTGTTGGTGGTGCTCGCGGTCAATATCCCATTGGCCGTGAGCGAGTACTACGGTGTCTTGCTCGCGCTGCAAGTGGCTTTCTACGGCTTGGCCGCATTGGGCCTCTTGCTGCCGGAATGGCTTGGGCGGTATTGGCTCTTCTATGTGCCGGCCTATTTCACTGCTACCAATTGGGGTACTCTGCTGGGGCTGCTGAGCTTCCTGATGGGTCGCCGCCACCGCGTCTGGCAGCCCGCGAGGTAGAGCGTTTATGTCGCGCCTGAAACGCATCGTCCTGCTGTTGTTGAGCGACACTGTCGCCGTTAGTTTGGCATCGGTTTTCTTCGTTTGGATGAAGTTGGCCGGCGGCGGACTGGAGATCGTTCGCCACAATTACGAGCGGCTCTATCCAGACGCTGTGGATGGGCCGACTTTCTGGTATGCGCTGGGCTATTACTCGGACGTGCTGCCGTTGATAAGCGGCTGCTGGCTGCTGCTGTTCCTGTTTTTTGGCTTCTACCAATCCTCTCTGTCTAGCTCGCGCTTCGACGAAATATACGAGGTCCTCAAGGTAGTTACCTTGGGCATCTTGCTGGCCATGGTCGCCACCTTTGACCGCGACATCCGCCTCACTAGATTGCTGGTCTTGTTCTACTGGCTGGGCATGGTCGCGCTGGTAGCGGGTGGGCGAGTGCTAGTGCGCAGCTTTGAGCGGCAGCTCTTGCTGCGCGGCATTGGCCTTAGGCGCACGGCTATTGTGGGCGTGAACGCGCGCGGCGTACGGTTGTTGCGCGCGTTGCGTGCGGCACCGGCGCAGGGGTATGAGATCGTGGGTCTTGTGCGGGCGCACGGCGAGAACGATCACGCGGCTATTGACGGCCTGCCCGTGCTCGGTGCAGTAAGTGATCTGCGAACCATCCTCGCGGCCGAGGGCATTGAGGCCGTGCTCATCGCCCTGCAAGCCAATTCGCACGAAGAGATCATGCAGATCGTCGAGGAGGTCGAGGGGCTACCGGTTTTCTTTGGCATCACGCCCGACCTGTACGACATTGTGACCGGCCACGTGCGCACGACGCAGATTTACGGCGTGCCACTGATGGAGCTCACGCCCGAGTTGATGCCGGCTTGGCAGCGGACGGTCAAGCGGCTCATCGACGTGGTGGTGGCTGTTGTCGTGCTCGCAGGCTTGGCCCCGTTGTGGCTATTGGTGGCCGCGGCGATTAAGCTGACCTCCAAGGGGCCGGTGTTTTTTCGCCAAGAGCGCGTCGGCGAGGGGGGCCGGACCTTTGCGATGCTCAAATTCCGCTCGATGTACATAGATGCCGAGGAAAAGACCGGGCCGGTGTGGGCCAAGGGTGCCGACCCACGGGTGACCCCGATTGGCCGAGTGCTGCGCGCCCTGCACTTGGACGAGATTCCCCAGTGCATCAACTTCCTGCGCGGCGACATGAGCTTGGTCGGCCCACGGCCCGAACGCCCGTTTTTCGTCGAGCAATTCAAGAAGCAGATTCCCTTGTACATGCGGCGTTTCAACGTCAAGCCCGGCCTGTTGGGCTGGGCGCAATCCAAGCACGAGTTCGACCTCGATTCCAAGGACGTGGTGGGCATTGCCCGCGAGCGGCTGGAGTACGATTTATACTACATCGAGAACATGTCGCTCAGGTTGGACTTCAAAATTATGCTGCAAACGGTGTGGTTCGTGCTGACTGGCAAGAGCACGCGCTGATCTTCCTCAGATAAGCTCTCGAATCTTCTTGTGAAAGTAGCAGAAACTGGGCGATGCGTTGATAGCTACGTCCATGTGTGGAGCTATGCGCTCTGCCCATATCGACTTTTCTTGGCCGATTGCTGTCCACCCCTTCTTTTTTAGCTCGTTTGCGCCGCCTTGGGATACTGCGTCCGCCAAGAGTTCCCATGTGCCGCAAATGTCGTCGTTTTTGTAACGACTCAGGACATTGTCCTTGGCTTTCGGGTAAGCTGCCTTGATCGCGGGAATATCGCCGAGTAGCCAGGCTTCACCTTCTTCTATGGCGATGCAAAACCGGGTTTCTGGTTTGGGATTGCACGCATTTAGGACAGAGAAGAGTTCTTGGCGAAATTCTTTCAGACACTTGTCGTCTAGGTCGCAAACCAGAATCACCACTGCTGGATAGTTAGGGGGATAGTCGGCAAATGTCTTCCCATACCCTCTGAGCAAACTGGGAAGTCGGTCGAGCAAAATGCGCTTGTTCGCTTCGGTGCCACTCTTGAGGTTTCTGGGGATGCGGCCGATTCCTCGGTATGCAATGACCCTGCATGTATGTTGGTTGCCGATGATTTTTGGAATCAGAATGTCGAGTGTCTTTTTACCGGACTGGTCTTCGACGAGTACCTCAAAGTGCATCCAATCACCTCGCGTCGAGATAGTCGCTGTACCAGAGGCCACCCAACGGCAACCCTTCCTCGACCATGTTGTTCACGATGGGATCGTCGCTTGCCCGGCGAATCGTCGAAAAGCCGTCTTCGCCTTTTTCCAAAATCCAGACTTCTTGCGGCTCTAAAGCATCGACGAAGTATGGCTGGTGCGTCGTGACAAAAACTTGCGAACCGCTACGGGCCCTAGCGTGTTCGCGGAATTCGTTGGCTAGGGTCTCTAGGAGTTTATGGTACAGGCCGTTTTCTGGCTCTTCAATGCAGAGGAATGGAGGGGGTGTCGGGTCTTCGAGTAGTAATAAGTAAGCGAATACCTTGAGCGTCCCGTCGGACACTTGTTGGGCGTAAAATGGCTCCTGAAAGCCTTTGTCATTAAACCTAATCAGCAACCGACCGTCATTGGTTCTTTCCGTGTCGATCTTGTGTATGCCCGGAATTTTTTCGGCAATCTTCTTTAGCATAGCCTGAAAACGCCGTGGATGTTCGCGCTCCATGAATTGCACGACGTTACCGAGATTGTCGCCATGGATGTTGAGACGGCTCTGTGGGCCGGCCAGTGGTAGGCTGCGGGCTGCGTCGGGAGTGAAGTAACTGAGATACCATCCCTCGATGAAGCGGCGAAAAGCGGAAATTCGCGGGTGTTGTTTCAGGGCACCGAGCGTGGCGATGCCGAGCTTGCGCCGGTCTTCCAATCTGATCCATTCGGCATCTTGGGGTTTTTCCCCTTCCTTTATCGACATATCTAACTTGGTAATATCGAATCCTTCTGATGTTTCATCGATTTGCTTACCTGCTTGCTTTCCCTTCCAAACCGCGCCTACGCCTAATACCAGAAAAAGAAAAAAGAGTGATTGATCATTTCTCAGATTCTCTTTCATGATTTCTGATACAACATAAGGACGCCCTAATCTGTCCTCCCCAATGGCGATCTGATAGGTAATAGATCGGGCGTTCCTCTGTTGCCTGTAACACACTTCGAACTCGATGGGGCCTGTTTCCCCCTGCGTCCGCATCCTCTCAAAGCCGCCACGCCCGCGTGCGTCGCAGGCCTCCTCAACGCCGAGTTTCAGGGCATCGGCTAGAAATCCGAACGCATCGAACAGGGCGCTCTTACCCACGCCGTTTTTACCAATCACCGCTGTCATTGGGGTAAGCGGTTGGCTATTCCGTTGGTTCCACAGGTTTCCTAGCGTAACGTCCTTGAGCACCTTGAAATTTTTTATTCGCAAGCCTTCTATCTTAGCCATGCTATTGTCCTTATCGGCGTTGTCGCCTGAATCCATGCACTCTCTTAAGTCAAGTTAAGCTGTCGAATGAAGACAAGTTCCTTTCAACACTGTTGGGTAGAAATGCCGCGCTCGTCCCACGACCCTACCTCATGCCTTGAGCGCCAGATGGACGAGTGCCCAGACGCGACCGTCTTTCACCGTCCCGGCTAGGCGCAGCCAGCCGCCGTAATGCGACACCCGGACAAAGGACGGCTTGTCGAGTACGTGTTGTGCGACGAAGTTCAGACGCGATCCTTCGTCGCACCAGTGGATGCCGTCGGGCGATATCTGCACCCGTACCTCG
>JAJEEZ010000624.1:0-5527 GCA_022820705.1 Candidatus Latescibacterota bacterium
CGAGGTACCACAGAGCACTGGTTTTCCGAACCCAGTCCGCACTGCGGCGGCGCTGAGGGTCGCGGTCTAGCAAGGTGAGATGACGCGCACCAGCGGACGCTAGATAGGGCAGCAATAGCTTGCCGAATCCGCCCATCCCGCCGGTGACCAAGTAGGTCGCGTCGGGGTCGAGGAATGGGCGCAGATCGACGATCGGGAGTGAGTGATCGCTCGGTTCCTCCGGTGCCTGTAGAACCAGTTTGCCGGTGTGCTGGCCGGTGGTCATCAAGAGCAGCGCTTGGGCATAGTCGCGGTAGGGGAAGGGGGTGATCGGCAATGGCGGCACGGCACCTTGCTCCAGCAGGTTCATGCACTCCTGCGAGAGCTCGTGCGCCAATACGGGGTCGTCGCTCATCATGCGGTCGATGTCGATCGCTGCAAAGCGCAAGTTTTTGCGGAAGACGCTCAGGCTGAGCGCGTTGTCGGAGTAGATATCGACCTTGCCGATTTCGCAGTGCCAGCCGCCCGGACGCAGCGCCTCCAGACACAGGGTGATGTGGCGGCCAGCGAGGGAGTTCAGTACCACGTCAACTCCTTCGCCGCCGGTTGCCGCCATTAGTTCGTCGTACCAGTCGTAGCTGTGCGAATCGAATGCTGCGCGCACGCCTAGCGCGCGCAGTTGATCGCGCTTGCTCTCGCTGCCGGCCGTGGCGTATATCTCCGCTCCCGCGTGCTTGGCTAGGGCGATGGCCGCTTGGCCGACGCCGCCCATGGCCGAGTGGATGAGGACGCGCTGGCCTTTGCGCAGGCGAGCTAGGTGAATCAGCGAATAGTACGCGGTGACGTAAACCGACAGTACTGAAGCGGCCTCCTCCATGCTCAGGGATGCGGGTTTAGCGAACACTAGGTGCTCGTTGACTACGGCGCGATTGGTGATGCACCCTCCTTGGGTAAAGGCCACGGCATCGCCGACGCGGCATGCGCGCACGGCATGGCCGACGCGGCGGACGATTCCGCTGGCCTCCATCCCCACCGTGCGGCCCAGCGCCGAGCGTTCGTAGGACAGGGCCGGTAGCAACCCCAGCGTCACCATGACGTCGCGGAAGTTGAGCGCCGCGGCCGCCACGTCGATCTCTACGTCGTGCGGTCCTAGGGATGCAGGTTGGTAAGTCTTCATCTGCAGGCCGCCGATCTGCCCCGGATTGTCTAGGACTAGTCGGTACGGGGTCTCCTCGTCCGCCGGTACGAGCGGCGACCGCTCCCGGATACTGATCAGTCGCGGCGTCCATACTTGGTTGTGACGCACTGCCAGCTCGCGCTCTCGCAAGTCGCAGGTGCCGAGCCAGGCCAGCGTCTGTAGGTCCTCCGGGGCGTCCAGATCCACCAGCCGGAAATCGATCTGCGCCTCCGTGCCTACGTCCGCAGCGATTTCCTGGCCTATGCTGCGGAACGCTCCCCACACGGCACTCGCGCGCGGGTCCTCCACTTCTAACGCGGCGCGGCGCGTTACCACGGTCAAGCGGCAGGGGCAGCGCGCCTGCGCCACCCGGAAGGGTATCAGTGCCTTGACGAAGGCAACTAGGCGTGCTACCAGCTTTTCGCCAGTCGGGTCGTGCGGGTCAGAGCCGCAGAAGATGTCGATTGCCTGCAGGTCTGTCGCTGCGGGCCAGTCAGCAAGTGCGCCTATGCGGTCGTCTGCCAGATCCGCATAGGGAATGGCGGTCACCTCGGGCGAATCGAGGAGCGCCAGCCACTGATCCGACAGGCTGTCCGGCTCGCCGATTACCCAGCGGGGGCCGGGTAGTTGCTGAGGGGTGTCCGCGACGGTTTGTGGTGCCTGTAGCAAGGTGGTGCGCTGGCCGGTGCGCACTGTGGTCCAGTCGGCGTCTGGTTCAATCGTTTCGCCTTTGGCGTGTGCGACTAGTGCTAGGCCGCCGGGGACCGCTAGGCGGCGCAGCAAGCGCCATTGCTCCGTCCCCAACTCCGCGGCGTCTCCATGGAGCAGGAGTATCTCGGCGGCGTGTGGCCGCAGCAGGCCGGTATCTAGTTCCGGTGTCTGCTCTGTGGCGAGATCAAGACATGCAAAGCGCAGGGCGGCATCGTGGCTGTGGAAGGCGTCGTAGTGGGCGCGGGTCTGCTCCTGCGTATCGCCGACCAGCCAGAACTCAGTCTGCGCATCGGCACTTCCGAGGTAGTCGAGGCATTGATTGAGGATGGTTTGCTCAGGGGGGTGTCCGCCCGCGAACTCGACGACGTGGCAGGCGTAGCGGTCGTCGGTGCCGGGCTGCTCTAGGGTGGCGATCAACGCCGCGGGCTCGATTTCGCCATCCGGCAGGCGGTGCAGGAAAGACTGCGCGTCCGCGACGAACTTGGGCTGCCAAGAGACGATGTGCTTGCTGTGCGGCAGGTCGTTCCAGCGCGGGTTGGAATTGAAGGAGACGTACGCGTCAATACACAAGACCAGATCGCCCGTGTCACCGTCGTAGAAACGGATGCTGCCGCCGGAGCGCTCGCCGCGCCGCTCCGTGAACTGCCCCAGTTCGTTCACATCCGCCCAATCGGGGTCTTTCTTCACGTGGCAGGTGAGACGCGGTCCGGTCGGCGGACGCAGAAACGTCACACTTTGGGCGCGCTGCGGGAGGGCGAAGATGTCCGTTGCGCGCAGCAAATGATAGAGGAAAATCTGCAACCCGCCGTCGAGCAACGCGGGGTTGGCGACGTACCCTTCCGCGCGACCAGTCGTCCATAACTGCTCATCCATCTCGACGTCGAACAGATAGTCTCCCGTGCTGTTGTCGGCTAGAACGCGCTGGATGTTCTGGAAATAAGGACCGTACTGGAAGGTCTCGCCGAGGCTGGCATCCACGCGCTCGTAGAAATCGCTTTCGCCCACGAAGTAGTAAGGCTCGAACGGAGTGGTGTCGATATCTGCTAGGCGCAGCGGCGCGTTTACTGGGTGGTCGCTGCTCACTAGGCGCACCTTGCCGCGAGAGTGCAATTCGCTGTGTGCCTCAGTCTCGTAGGAGCGGGACGAGATGGTGAAAGTGAATTCGTCCGGCGCGTTGGCGACCGGAAACAACTCGGTATGCAGCCGCACCGGCGTCTTGGGGATTGGACACGGCTGGAGGAATTCGAGTGTTTCAACATGCAGTGGAACGCCCTCGAACGCCTGCAGGAGCAGTTCGATGTACCCAGCCGCCGGCATGATCGAGGCGTGATGCACGCGGTGCTCTGCCAGCCAGGGAAAGTCTCGCTCTGACAGCCGCGCTTCAAACAGCAGGTGTTCGCACGGCACCTGATGGCCGATCAGTGGGCCGTGGGCGTACTCGCCCAGATTGAGGAACATCTCGACGTCGCTCATATAGTCGGACTCCCCCTGCTCGTCGCGCGGATAGCCGGGCAGCAGATGGGCGATCGGTTCGGGGCGCGGGTACTGCGCGGCGAAGTCCAGTTCTACGCCAGCCCTGAATAGCGCTCCGAGGGCTTCCTGGAAGCCGAGGCAGACATCGGTGTCGCGCATGAGCGTCGGAATGCAGGTCGCTTCCTGAGTATTGCCTTCCAGACATTGCGCGATGGTGGGTTGCAAAGCGCTGTGCGGCGCGATTTCGAGGACGACATCGGGCCGATAATCCCGCATGATGGTTTCCATCGCCCCGGCGAACCGCACGGGCTGGCGGATATTCGCCCACCAGTAGGCGCTGTCCAGCCGCTCCGTTTGCTCACCGGTCACTGAGGAAACCATCGGCACGTCGGCATCGAAGTTGCAGTCGTTCAGGAAGGATAGGGCTGTCAGTGCGTCGTCTTTGAGCGGGTCCATGGCGCTGGAATGGAAGGCGATATTGCCCGGAATCAGCCGGTTCTGCAGGTTGCGCCGCTCCAATTCTTCTACGATGGGCTGTAAATCGGTCTCCTTGCCGCAAATGACGGTACTGGCCGGTGCGTTCTCGCAGGCGATTTCAACCTGCGTTGCCCAGTCGTTTTCGGGCCGAAAGGGGACCTGCAACGCGTCGAGCAGTTCCTCCAAACCCGGCCGGTCGAGGCCGATGGCCAGCATGCGACCGGAACCGGCCCTGCGCTGCTGCAATGTGGCGCGATGGAAAACTAGATGCGTCGCCTCCGCTATGGACAATGCCCCGCAGGCATAAGCAGCGGCTACTTCGCCGGAACTATGGCCGACGACGCAGTCTGGATAGACTCCCCAAGTCTTGAACAATTCTACTAGGGCGCACTGGATCATGAAGATGACGGGCTGGGCTAGCTGGACCTCATTGAGCGCCTCTTGGGGGGCGGAGAAACAGGCCTCGCGCAACGAGATATCCGAGTGCTCCCGCCAGTGTTCCTCAATGGTATCAATAACGCGGCGAAAAACCGGGTCGGCGTCGTAGAGGGCGCGGCCGCAACCGGCCCACTGCGTGCCTTGGCCGGAAAATACCATCGCTATCCGCCGCTCGCCCTCATCGACCGTGGCGATGGGCGTTGGATCTTCGGCAAAGCTCTTTAGTGCCTCAATCAGTTCCTGTTGGGTGCGCACGGCGAACGAGGTGCGCGCGGCGAAGTGGGTGCGGCGACGGCTGAGATTGCCCGCTAGCGCATAGAGGTCCAGCTCCTGCTCAGCGAGCGCTTCTCCTAGCTGTTGCGCGCTCTTTTCTAGCGCGTCAGACGTGCGCGCCGACAGGGGGATCATAAAGCCCGCTTTGGGTGCCAGCGGCACTGACCAGATCCGGGGTTGCTCGGGGCGGTATTCGCGCACCACGCAGTGCCCGTTGGACCCGCCAAAGCCGAACGAGTTGATGCCGACCACCACCGGGTGATCGGGGAACGGTTCGCAGTCGGTCTGCACCTGCATCGGGCAGCTTTCGAAGTCGATCTCTGGATTCGGCACTAGGTAATTCTTTGACACCGGCGCGAAGATGCGCCGCTGCATCATCAGCACGACCTTGAGCAGGGCGCAACTGAACGCGGCAGCTTCCATGTGCCCCACGTTGCTCTTGACGCCCGAAACCCGTAGCGGCACGTCGCGCTCGACGCCGCCGAACGCTGCGGCGATGGCGTTGCCCTCAATGCGGTCGCCGACCACGGTGCCGGTAGCATGAGCTTCGATATAGTCGAACTCCTGCGGCGTGCGGCCCGCACGGGTACAGGCGGTGCGCATCAATTCTACCTGTGCGTGACGAGTAGGGGCGGTGATGTACCGCCCCTGCGCTAGACCGGCGCTCCCGTCGGCGGCACCGGCCGAATTGACCGCGGTCGCCTCTACTACGGCGTGGATGGGGTCCCCGTCCCGTTCGGCCGCAGCCAGGGGTTTGAGCGCGAAGACAAACGCCCCTTCCGAGCGCATGTACCCATTGGCTTCCGCGTCGAAGGAGTGGCACTTCCCGTCCGAACTGATCACACCCAACGCATTGAAGCCGGTGCTGAGCCGGGCCGATCCGAGGTAATTGGCCGATCCGAGGAAGGCTTGCTCGCAGTCGCCGGAGCGCAGCGCATTGATCGCCGTGTGCAACGCGGTCAAGCTAGCGGAACAAGCCGTGCAGCAGGCGAGCGACGG
>JAJEEZ010000212.1:0-5997 GCA_022820705.1 Candidatus Latescibacterota bacterium
TTTTGTCGGATTGCGGATAGGGGTAGGTCCCGTAGGTCGTGGTTGCCTAGTTTGATGGATCCGGATTGGGGATCGTAGAAACGGTACATCAACCAGACGAGAGTGGATTTTCCTGCTCCGCTTGCGCCGACGACTCCTAGAGTCTCGCCGCTTTGAAGTTTGAATGACACATCTTGTAGAGCTTCTCGATGTCCGCCGTCGTAACCGAATGTGACATCTTCGAATGTGATTTCGGGATCGATCTTCAGTGTCAGTTCATCAGGAACCGACTCGGGGTCTCGTACAGCCACTGGTTCGTCGATGATGTCGAAGACGCTTTGTGCTGCGGCCATCGTCGCCATGCCCTGGTGGTAGAGGTTGGTTAGTTCCCGCATAGGGCGGAAGACTTCGACGCCGAGAATGAGAACGATCAAGAGGGGGCGGAGTTCCATGTCTCCGTTGCTGACGCGGATTGCGCCGACGGCGAGTGCGATGGCTGCTCCGGTGGCCATGAAGAAGATGGATGCCCCGCTGGTGGCTTGGTTTGCCGCGACAACGCCCATGGTAGTGCGGTAAAGGTCGTGAATGCGAGTTGCGAGTGCTTGGCCGCGTGCTTTGCTTTGGCCGAAGGCTTTCAACGTCGCTAGACCTTGGACGCTATCTAGGAAGTCCGAACCTAGTTGTCCGTAGGATCTGCGGCGTCGGAAGCTGCTGTTGCGGTTCCAGCGGTGGAAAACCGATGGGACTAGGAGAGTGAAGATTGCGAAAGCGAGGAAGATAAACGCGATGTAGATGTCTAGGGTGACCATGTATGCAAAGATGGCGATGGGGGCGATAGCGGAGACGATGATCTGAGAGAGGTATTGTCCGAAGAAGGTCTCGAGACGTTCGATGCCCTCGACCAGGGAGAGGACGACGTCGCCAGTGCGATTTCGGTCGGCGTATCCGGGTCCGAGTTCTATGAGATGTTCGTAGGCATCGCGGCGGAGTCGGATCTTGACGATGTTTGCGGTGTGGTGGCTGACAGCGTTCTGCCAGTACTGGAATGTGCTGCGGATAACGATGAGGACGGCAATGGTCAAGAGCGGTAAAGCGAGGGCGGAGAAGCTGGCTTCTCCGGCAAGGACCTGGTAGATGATGACGCCAGAGACGGCGAGTCGGGAAACTCCTGCGCCGACAGCAACGAGTCCGAGTATGGCGGCGAAGACTATTCGGAGTCTTATGCCGCGTGTAAGTTCGAATAGGCGCGGATCGAAGTACATCTTCTGGTTTTGGGACCAACCACCTCAATCCCTATAGGCAAGATCAACCTCCGCCAACCATTGGGGCGAAACCTGACGAGATAAAGATCCCTGTTTTTGGCTAGACAGATTCTAAAGCCGCCAAAAGAACAGCGCGTCCAGTCTAAGATGGTTTGCGAAAAGGGAAATAGCCAGCCTAAGGGTGTGAAACTGCGAACTTTCCGACGAGAAGTGGCACTGTAGTCATGCAAGGACATCTAGGTATCTCCTCTATGAGCGCCTTACTGACGTCGAGTGCCTGTTTCGAAGTGACGGCTTATCGCCGTTTAGTTTTTGGTCAAGGACAACATTCGATTGCTGACATCGTAGCGTTGGCAGATAATTTGGTCTGGAGCCCTCTGCAGGTGATCCCTCACGAGCGCTTTTCTAGGAAGTAGCAACGCGCCGGCAAACCAACTTATGTGATGCACAAGCTGGCTCACTTGGAGATACAGGAGAAAGTTGTGGATGGAGTGCCTTTGAATCAAGCGCTCAGCCCGGAGGCGAGCGATGCGGTGATCTATGGGGACTTGCTGCCTGATGTCTCTCAGCCTCCCGCCTGCAACTCTTGACGACAACCCCATCACTCGATCTCAGGCCATCAACCCGGCACGGCGTTGCTTTGCTGGGAGCAAAGAGTTAGCACTGCGGGGATATGATACCGTTGCCAAAGAGGAAGCGAGGTCTTCCCCCTGCCACCAAGAGCATGAGACGTCGGAGGTCGCGAAGGCGGTTCCCAAGACTTGATGTCGGTCCCACGACCACTAGCCCATTGATGAAGAGAGCATCGTTCCATTGAACAGCACCAATTCTCGGCGCTATGACGTGGCAATAATCGGCGCTGGCCCAGTGGGCAGTTTGTGTGCGCTTGCCCATGCACGTAGGGGCGCTCGGGTGGCGCTGTTCGAAGCAAAACCCAACGGGTACGACAAACTGAAGGGCGAGTGGTTGCATCCTCCCGCCTCGCGGATGCTGGAACAGGTCGGGCTTAGTTTCGATACGGAGGCTCATGCCACCAAAGGGTTTGTGGTGTTCCCTGAGGATGGCTCTGAACCGATCCCTCTTCCCTACCCGGAAGGATCGCGCGGGTTGGTATTGCCGCACGAGACCCTCGTCTTGAGGTTGCGAGAGGCTGCGCATGACGAGCCTAATATCGACTTTATTTGGGGGCTCGCACGCCCTACCCATGACGGGCGTGTCACATATACGCAGAACGGTGTCGAGGAATCTGTGATCGCCGATCGGTTGGTCGGTGCCGATGGCCGGGGCGCCGTCGTGCTCCGTTTGTTGGGCCTCACAGCAAAGCCTACGGTCCGTTCGCGCATGATAGGTGTCCGGATGGAGCAGCGTTGCCCATGGAGGGCTTTGGCCACGTCTTATGTGGTGGCCCGGGCCCCATATTCATGTACAGATTGGGAGACAACGGTGTTACTGCCGTTGTGGACACACCACATGAATACTCAAGCCGTCAGGCTGCCGAACTGTTGTTGAACTCGTATGCCCGCTGGCTACCAGGAGATATCAGACCGTTGTTCGAGGAAGCGGTGCACAAGCGGAGCTTCAAGTTCGCAGGAAACACGATTAGACCGCGCATATCGTACGGCAGCTCCCGTTTCGTGGTTATCGGCGATGCAGCCGGACATTACCACCCGATGACCGCTGTGGGACTAACCCTCGGTTTCGGTGATGCCATGACGCTGGCCGAGAGCGAGGATTTTGACGATTTTGTCGCAAGCCGTTTCCAGGAGATCCGCGCCCCCGAAATGCTTGCCATGGGTTTATATGAGATGTTCGCCGATCATCGGGACGAAGCTGCGGCGCTAAGGCACGCGGTCTATCGGGTATGGAGGAAGGAAGGCGGGAACTCCCGCCGCAGCATGGGCTTGCTCGCTTGCGAAGATACATCAGAGACCCGTCTGGGTTTCATAGGCGCCATGGTGGTTGCCCTGGCTGTTGCAAGAACGATCCCGATATCAGCGAGCCCACGCGCTTGGCGCCGGGCAGGCCGCACCGTTCATCGTCTCGCGTTACGCATTGGATGGTTCATAAGGGCCGCATGGCAGCTACGCAAATCCAGAACCAGAGGCGAACTGCAGAACGAGCAATTCCACGACTACTTGGCGCGTAGCTTCCTCGCATCTTCTTCACGTCAGGAACGCCTCATCTCACCGCCCGACTAGGAGCATGTCATGCGTCCTGATGCTCGTTCTGCATTGAACATGGCAGCCGAGGGCTTGCTGAACCTCCAAAATGATGACGGCAGCTTTGAAGGCGAAGTTGTCTGGTGCCCTATGCTCTCCGCACAGTACGTGCTGCTCCACCACATCCTCGACCATCCGCTCGGGGCCACCCGCCGCCGTCGCGTGTTGCGCTACTTCCAGCAATCCCGCCTCAAAGGAGGTTTGTGGAGTCTCCACGAGCACGAACCTCCAAATCTGTTTGTCACTTCACTCGTCTACGTCGCAGCCAGATTGCTCGGTGTCGAGCGCGGCGATCCATTAATCGAACCGGCGCGGCGGTTCCTGCAGAAAGAGGGAGTCCTCGGTATCCCGACTTGGGGCAAGTTCTGGCTGGCGCTCCTCAATCTCTACGACTGGCGCGGCGTAAACGCCATCCTGCCTGAGGTCTGGGGACTGCCTCGTTGGATGCCGTTGCATCCCTCGAATTGGTACTGCCATACCCGGCTCATCTACATGGGAATGTCCGCGGTTTACGCGCATCGCTTCCAAGTGCCTGTCACGCCCCTGATCGCCTCCATACGAGAAGAGCTGTACCCCGGTGGATTCGACAACGCCGATTTTGCCGCGAGTCGCAATCGTCTGCGGGACGCTGACCTGCATGCCAAGCCAAGCATGTGGCTCCGCGTGGGATTCGGCTTCGCACGGCTCTTCGATCGGTTGCACAGCAAGCGTCTGCGCGCTCGCTACGTGGAGGCGATGGTCCGCAACATCAAATGGGAGCTGCAAACCACCAACCACACTTCCATATCGCCAGTCAGTGGAATCCTCAACATCCTCGCCCTGTGGCTGCACGACCCCGAAGATGCCGACGGACTCCGCGCTCTCGCACAACTGGATCGCTGGATCTGGGAAGACGACGAGGCAGGGTTGCGAGTCTCCGGGGCCAGAAGCGCTTCTTGGGATACAGCCTTCGCCCTGCAAGCGCTCTCGACGGCGTCCGAATTCGACGGAGTTCGCGATGGGCTCCGAAGCGGGGCAAACTACCTGCGCAACCAACAAATCAGCACAAGCTGCGAAGGCTATCAAGAGGCCTATCGTAACGACCCCCACGGCGGCTGGTGTTTCGCCGCGGGATGGCACGGCTGGCCAGTGACTGACTGCACCGCCGAGGCGGTCCTCGGACTTCTCGCCGCCGACATGGATGCAACGGACGTCACGGCGCTGGACAACGCGGTCCGGTTCATGCTGCGGGGTCAGAATCGAGACGGTGGCTTTGGCACCTACGAAGCGAAGCGCTCCGTGGTTGGTCTCGAATGGCTTAATCCTGCCGAGATGTTTGCCGATTCCATGACCGAACACTCATATGTTGAGTGCACCGCCTCTTGTATTGCGGCCCTCGTGGCTTGCCGAGAGCGCTTCCCCCAGGTCATTGGCGAAGCGGAAACCAAGGCCATCTCACGGGCCGAAGCATGGCTGCGCCGCGCCCAAGAGAAAGACGGCTCATGGCGCGGGGAATGGGGCGTTCAGTTCATCTATGGCACATTCTTCGGGATCAGGGGATTGCTTGCCGCCGGCGCACGGCCTGACGATCCTGCCCTGCGCTCGGCCTGCCAATGGCTGCTTGACCGTCAGCGAAAAGACGGGGGATGGGGTGAACACTACCGAGGTTGCTATACCGGTGAATACGTCGAGCACAACGAGAGTCAGGTCATCCAGACCGCGTGGGCGATGCTCGCTCTCCTTGAGACGGATGATACGGACTGGACCGCGATTACCCGTGGCGCCCAATTCCTAATAGGTACGCAGAGTGCGGATGGGACCTGGCCCAGACAGGACATGGCAGGGATATTCTTTCGCACAGCGCTCTTGGACTACGCGCTGTATCGCCAGTATTTTCCCCTGCATGCTCTCGGTCTCTACGAGCAGCGCCGCCCGGAAAACTAGGCCGGAATTTCGTGGCGCCTTTCCTTGATGACGAACTTCATCTTCTTGCCCGGGGACTGCGTCGGCAGGGGACTTATATGCAGATCATCGCCCGGTGGCGAAAGATCGAATGTGAAGTGGTGCGCCAACAAGAGCACGTTGAGGCACACTTGCATCTCGGCCCAGTGGCTGCCCAAGCATCTGTGCGTGCCTAAGCCATAGGGAGCATAGCCCGGGCTGAGGTGCTCGTTGCGCGGTGGCAGGTACCTGTCGATGTCAAACATGAAGGGGTCCGGAAAAACCTCCTCCATGTAGTGGGGGGCGGTTTGGGCAATAATCACCTGCGCGCGCAGGGGCAACTGATAGCCCTCGACGATGCACGAGTTCATGACGTGGCGCATCGAGAGGCTGACATTGGGAGTGAGTCGGTGTGCCTCCATCAGCACGCGATGCGTGACAGCGATGCTGTCTGGCTTCAAGTCTTCTCCGGTTGGGTCGCCATCGGCGAACAGCGCATCGGCTTCCGACTGGACGCGCCTGTAAACATCGGGATGCGAAGCCAAGTGGTAGAAGGTAAAGCTGGTCAGGTCAGCGAGGTACATCCCGGTCAGCAACAACGTGTCGAGAGGGAAGCC
>JAJEEZ010000434.1:0-6620 GCA_022820705.1 Candidatus Latescibacterota bacterium
CCCGGCCATTTGACCATCGCCCCCAGCGCCGGCAGGGTCAGCACCGCCAGCATTAGGAAGAGCACGATCTCGGTCCAGACGTACATCCGCGTCGCCTCACGGCTGTTGCGACACGACAGCAGCCTTTGGCCTTCCATCGCCCCGGCCATCGGGGCTACATCGCCGCCATAGCCGATCGCGGTTCCCATCGTCCACGCGATAATCCCCACCACTCCCAAGAGTTCGTGACTCATCGGCGGATGCCAGCTAACGACCCCTTCCCCAAACTGCGTTACCAGCGCTTGATATAGCCCGGTCGGCCCGCCGAAGTCGGCCCAGACTAGGCCCATCAGCACCAGCGAAGAACCGATCATGATCGCGGTCTGGATCAAATCCGACATCACCACGCCCATGTAGCCGGAGAGTACCACATAGACCACGATGATCGGAATGACCAGCAAAAAGGTCTCAAAGCGCGACCAACCCAAGAGCGCCTCGGACACTTTCGTCAGCCCCAAAAGCCCCGCCCCAGTCCAGGCTACCACTGCGACGAACGCGCTGCGCAGCGAGACCCAAGCGCGCATCGTCGGCGCGGCCGCACCGCCAAAGCGGAGCTCGTAAAATTCCGGCGAGGTAAAAATTTTCAACCGCCGCCAGCATACGGCGAAGAGCAGCCCACCGATCATCAGCGCCAGCCCGAAGCGGCTCAAATACCACCAGCAGATAAAGGTCCCAGTGATGACCGTCATGCCGCAGTACGCTGGTGCTACATCGGCGTTCATGCAGGTGACCGCATAGCTGGTGCCGCTCATCCATCCCTTCATCTTGCGCCCACCGAGGAAGTAATTTTCCATGCTCTGTTGGGCGAATCTCCTGTAGTACAGTCCCATCCCCACCAAGAAAAGCATGTAGAGCGCCATCAACGCGTAATCTAGACCCGACACAATCCCTCCTTTGTACGGGAAGCAGCTAGTTTTTGTGCCGCTCTCTATGCAGAATTAAAACCGCCGCGTCAAGTTGTGATACTAACTGGCTTGAGACAGCGTCGCTTGCAATCTGCATGGCCAATTACCGTTATTCTCTACCAGTGCGTTGATCCTTCTATACACCAAAAAGGCCTGCCTCATGCCCGCACCCATCCTCCTGACCGACGCCCAAGTCCAATCCTACTTGACTAATGGCTATATCACCGTGCAAACCGCTCACCCGTCCGCGGTCCATCAAAATATCCACCGCCAAATCGAAGCCCTCTTCGCCACCGAAGGCAATCCCGGTAACGATATCCTCCCCAAAGTCCCGGACCTATATCAAATCCTCCGCGACCCCGCTGTTGACGGTGCTCTTCAGAGCCTCCTCGGCCCCTCCTACCTCATCCACCCGCACCGCCATTGCCACCACAATCCCAGCGGGTCCAAAGGCCAAGGTATGCACCAAGACAGCTATGAAAACGACCAGAACGTCCGCCACCACCGCACCCGCTGGACCATGGCCTTCTACTATCCGCAGGACGTCAACTTGGACATGGGTCCGACCGCGATTTTGCCGGCCACCCAGTACTACAATTCATCGAAACAAGCCTACGAACGGGAAGAACAGCCGCTCTGCGGCCGGGCCGGAACGGTGACCATCGTCCACTACGACCTCTGGCACCGCGCCATGCCCAACGCCAGCGACCGCGACCGCTTCATGGTCAAGTTCCTCTTCACCCGCATGGGCGAGCCGCGGGGCCCCTCGTGGAACCATTGCGACGGCACTTGGCAGGCCGCGGGCACAGATCCTCCCGCCGAGCTATGCCGCCGCGCTTGGGACTGGATGCGCAGCACCGATGGCACCGCAGCTCCTACAGCGGTTCCGCTCGACGAATTGCGTCAGGCTCTAGACGCCGAAGCCGAAGCCAAGCGGCTACGCGCCGTATATGCTTTGGCTGCGCGCGGCGAGGAAGCAATGCCCGTCCTCTTGAACGCGCTGCGCGGCGAGGCCGCTACGCGTCTCGAAACCAACCTAGCCAACGCACACACCAACCCCAGCCAACTCGACGCGGTCTTTGCCCTTTCTGCTGTTGGCCGTCCCGCTGTGCCCCACATGGTGGAACTACTCGGCGAAAACGATTGGTGGCTCCGGGCCGCGGCCGCCGATGTGCTCGGCGACTTGGGCACCACAGCGTCCGACACCGTGCCCCATCTCACCCGCGCCCTCGACGACGAGGCCGAGTGGGTGCGGCGCAACGCGGTTGAAGCACTGGGCAATATCGGTCCGACCGCTGTCGAAGCCGTGCCCGTCTTGACCCATCGCCTGCAAGATTCTGAGAGCTGGATACGCCACAACGCCGCACTCTCGCTGGCCAAGATCGGCCCATCCGCCGCCGAAGCTGTGCCCGCCCTGCGCAAGAATATCGACGACGAGGACCGCTACGCCCGCGCCAATGCGGCCGTGGCTTTGGAGCGCATTGGCACATAGCGCTCTGGTGGCACGTACTTTCCGCAAAATCAAAACCGGACGAGGCTGCCCCGAGATTTTCTCGTTGACATAATTACACTCTTTCCGCGCCTTTTACTTTTTAGCCCTTCTCAGGAAAGTGCCCATGACGACTGCATTGGCCCGGCCAGCATTTGACGACGCCCTCCGGCACTACGCCGCAACGCTCGGCTTCCCGTCCCTTTCGAACTATATCATCTGGTGCCGCAAAAACGGCCTAGCGATCCAGTGCGACAAAACCGAGAGCCAGCTCGCAATCGAGCGCCAACTCGCCGCCGACACCTTGCGGCCGATCGCACCGCACCCCGGCCGCAGTCACACTCCGGGCCGCGCTCGCCTCATTGACCGGGCCTTCCGCGGCGAAATCCCTCCAGATGAAATGTATCCGCTCAGCCGGAAGCTCGTCGCGCTCTTCGCCGCGGTCGAAGACCCCCAGCGCCGTCAAGCTCTCTACCGCCTGCTCAAGCACGTAGAGCGACGCGCCGACCTCCTCGGCCTCAAAACGGGATTCCTCAATCGGACGCGCGAAGAGGGCAACAACTACGAGGACGCCCTCGGGCAACTCGCCCGCCACTACGGCGACTGGCTCCGGCCCGTCGAGGAGTGGCGCACCGACCGCCTCAGCCCTCGGGCGCAATTCCGCAGCCTTACCCGGTATCTACTAGCCCGCTACGAGGTGCCGCCTTTTATGGACACCGCCTTCCTCCAAGGAGACCTTCCGACGGCGCATCGCGAGCAGGAGTGGTTCAAGCACATCGGCATCGGCCAGAACATCCGCAAGGCCGACCTACCGCTGCGGCTGACCAAGCGCATGGCGCACCTTTTTCCCAGCGCCAATCGGCAGTGGCCGGTTTCTCGCGCCCTGCGTTGGGCGCAATTCGCCGGCATGGGTGGAGGCACGAGTTGGGCCGTTTTATCCACGCGGCTGAAGGACTACCAGCGCGACGAGCCGTTCTGGGAGACAGTGATGCTCTTTTTTGCCAACCAACCCATGCTGGAACCCACGTACATCGGCCCAATTGTCGATTATATCCACTACCAGAAATTCGTGCCCCAGCGATTGCCCGGCCCCAACGGCCAGTTCATTGAAGGGCCACCGGCTCAGCCGAATTTCTCGATGAAGGGCCGCAGCATCACCAAGCTGCTGCGCTTGGTTGACGAGTGGCACGGAGATCTCAACGCCGACGACTACGCCCTTGGCGAGGAAGAGGCGTGGGAGGCGTCTGGTTTTCGCGGATTCGAGTGGGAGGAAGAAGACGCGTTCTCGGACGAGCGCGTGCGGTGGTCAATACGCGAGCTGCGCACCACGCTCGACCTGCTAGCCGAAGGGCGCGTCATGCACCACTGCGCCGCCTCGTATGCTCGGCGCTGCTCAGAGGGCGAGCGGTCGGTGTGGTCGATGCAGCTAACTTACCCGGTCAAGCTACCGCAGCGCATTCTGACCATTGCCCTCGACAACCACAAGAAGACTGTCGTCGATTATCGGGGAAAGTACAACATGCACCCCCACGACAACAAGCGCACCGCCAGAAAGCACTGGCAGGACCGGCCCTATCTCTACTATCTGCGGCAATCGCCGCGCATCTTGCGTCTGTGGATGGAGCGCGAGGACCTGCGGCACGACTAGCGAGACGACACGCCGCAGGAGTTGGGAGGAAGGGTGGGCTACAAGGATCCTTTGAACAGGATCGCGCTCATGGTGGACAGCCAGCTAGCTAGTACGATGCCGATGGTCCAGCGGAAATAAGTGTCGATCTTGTCATTCAGCGTCTGAAACGACGTGTCAATCTTGTCATTTAGCGTCTGAAACGACGTATCCAGCCTTTCGTTCAGACCCTGAACCGACGCATCCCACTTCTCGTTCAGACTCCGATACGACGCAGCACTCTCATCGCGCAGCGTCTGAGCCGGTCCGTCCAGCTTCTCACTAACAACTCGCACGTCGCTTTCAATTAGCTCCAAGCGGCGGTTGATCTGTTGCAACACGTCGCGAGTGGTTATCTCAGATGTTTCAGGGGCCATCACACCATTGCTCCTCGATTAGGGTGAAAAGTAAGCGATAGGAGCAGATAAGCAAAATGCGAACCACCTTCTTTGTCTGACGAGGGCCCTGTTGTACGGCCGCTTTTCTGTATCTAATCGCAGACAATGTGATACCTGCCCGATACAGCCCGCCTCTCCCCTTGATAGCTGTCCGTCAGACCCTATCTTGTTTGTCGCCATGACCACAACCTTTCGCATCGGCGTCACCCGCGACTTTCTCAAGGCCGACGGTACCCTCGGCTTCGGCGATATTGGTCTCGACCTGCTCGACGAATCCCCAAGGGTTGAGTGGGAGTTTCTAGCGGAAAACACCACCGAGCTGCGTCCCGACCAGATTCGCGGCTACGACGGCCTGCTAGTTCTCGCTTCGATAGTCAGCGCCGAGACCTTGCAGGGAGCGGACAAGCTGGCGATCGTCGCCCGCTTCGGCGTCGGCTATGACAACGTTGACGTCGCAGAGTGCAACGAGCAGGGCGTGCTCTTGACGATTACCCCCGACGGCGTGCGCCGGCCAGTGGCGGTCATGGCCCTGACGTATCTTTTGGCTCTCAGCCACAAGATGCTGGCCAAGGACCGCTTGGTGCGCGAGGGCCGCTGGCACGAGCGCCTCGACTACATAGGCATGGGCGTCACGGGTCGCACGCTAGGGCTGGTCGGCCTAGGCAATATCGGCCGCGAGATCTGCACCTTGGCCAAGCCCTTCGGCATTCGCTGCATTGCCGCCGACCCTTTTATCGATGCTGCACAGGCTCGTGCCGCTGGTACCGAACTGGTCGAACTCGACCAATTGCTGCAAAGCGCAGATTACGTCTGTATCTGCTGCGCCCTCACTGAGGAGACCCATCACCTCATCGGCGAGCGCGAGCTCTCGCTGATGCAGGAAAGCGCCTATCTCATCAACACGGCCCGCGGCCCCATCGTCGATCAACAGGCCCTCACCCACGCCCTCCAACGGGGGCAAATCGCTGGTGCTGGCCTCGACGTCTTTGAAGCAGAACCTGTACCCCAAGACGAGCCAGTGTTGGCGCTCACCGACCAGACCATCGTCGCCCCGCACGGGCTATGCTGGACCGACGAGTGCTTCCGTCTTAACGGCCGCAGCGCCTGCCGCAGTCTCATCGAAGTAGCCTCCGGTCGCTTGCCCCAGCACCTCGTCAATCCCCAAGCGGCCGAACACCCCCGTCTCCAAGAAAAACTGAACCGCTATCGAGCTATCGGATGAAACCCAACAAAGTCAAACGCACCCTCAAAGAGGGCGGTACGGTCATCGGCACTATGACCTTCGAGTTTTGCACTCCGGGCATTGCCCGCCTCTCTGCCGAGGCTGGCGCTGAATTCATTATGTACGACATGGAGCACACCGGCTGGAGCGTCGAGACCGTGCGCGACCTGATCGCCACTACCAACTCCGACCACATTGAGCCGTTTGTGCGAGTGCCGGCGACCCAATACCACTTCATCGCCCGCGTCCTCGACGTGGGGGCCCGAGGCGTCATGGTGCCGATGGTTAGCGACGCGCAGCAGACCGAGGTCATCGTGCAGTCGGGCAAGTACCCGCCCATTGGCCAGCGTGGCGCAGCCTTTCAAATCGCCCACGACCACTTCGCCGAAGGCTCCATCGTCGGCAAGATCGACCACGCCAATACCGAGGGTCTGCTGATCGCTCAGATCGAAAACCGGCCCGGCCTCGAAAACGTCGATCGCATCGCCGCGGTAGAGGGAATTGATATACTGTGGATTGGAGGTTTTGACCTGAGCAACTTCTTGGGGATTCCCGCGCAGTTTGACCACCCCGAATTCACCGCCGCCCTCGACCGCGTAGTCGATGCCTGCGAGCGCCACGGCAAGGCCGCTGGCTACTTGGTCAATACCATTGAGGAAGGGACTGAGATGCTGCGCCGAGGCTTTCGCTGCATAGCGTATGGCGGCGATTTGTGGCTCTATCGCCGCGCCTTGGCTGAAGGCATCGAAGGGCTGCGGACGAGCGTCTGGCGGCGGTAAAATAAAAAGGCCCACCGGGCAAGGGCGGGCCCCATCATTAGTCCACTAACAGCGTCGCTGGCCTACTCACCCTCCAGCGCCCGCCGCATCGCCTCACCTTGATCGCGCCAATACCCGTACAG